>JAYUAL010000112.1:0-12706 GCA_043741355.1 Gemmatimonadales bacterium
CAGTTGCGGCCCGGCATGTACGCCGCGGTCGAGCTGTCCTCCGCGGCCGGCGCCGTGCTTGCTGTCCCGCTCACGGCAGTCCTGCCCACCGGCACTCGCAATGTCGTCTTCGTCAATCACGGCGACGGGACCTTTGTACCGCGTGAGGTCCAGGTTGGGGTGCGGGGCGATTCCCTGGTCGAGATCCGCCAGGGCCTGAAGGCCGGCGACGAAGTGGTGGCCTCGGCGACCTACCTGCTCGACTCCGAATCCAACCTCGCCGCGGCGATGCAGGGACTGATGCTCCAGATGGGCATGGGCCTCAACCAGGGTGGCATGAAGGGTAGGGTCCGGCCATGATCGCCAAACTCATCGCCTGGTCGCTTTCCCGGCGCGGACTCATCGCGGCGGGCGCAGTGGGTCTGCTGGTGGCGGGGTCGCTGTATGTGCGATCCATGCCGGTGGACGCGATCCCGGACCTCTCCGACGTGCAGGTGATCGTCTACACCGAGTACCCGGGACAGGCCCCCCAGGTCATCGAGAACCAGGTCACCTACCCGCTGGTGAGGGCCCTGCTGGGCGTACCGAAGGTGAAGGTGGTTCGCGGGCAATCGATGTTCAGTACCTCGTTCGTGTACGTGATCTTTCAGGACGGCACCGACCTCTACTGGGCGCGGTCCCGCGTGCTCGAGCGGCTCAACGCGGTGCAATCGAGCCTGCCCCCGGGCGCCAAGACCGAGCTCGGGCCCGACGCCACCGGGGTCGGCTGGGTGTACCAGTACGCAGTTGAAGGGCTCGGCTATTCGCCGGCCCGGCTCCGCTCGATCCAGGATTTCCAGATCCGCTACGCGCTCCAGGGCCTTCCGGGCGTGGCGGAGGTGGCGAGCATCGGCGGGTTCGTCCGGCAATACCAGGTGCTGCTCGATCCCACCCGGCTCCAGTCCTTCGGGGTGACGGCGCGGCAGATCACCGAAGCGGTACGGGGCGCCAATCGCGATGTCGGCGCTCGCACGCTGGAGCTTTCGGGGAGCGACTTCGCGATCCGGGGCCTCGGCTATTTCCGGGGGGTCAGCGACATCGCGGACGTCCCGATCGGAACCGGTGCGGGCGGGCGCCCGATCCGCGTCGGTGATGTGGCCGACGTCACGATCGGCTCCGATCTGCGGGTCGGCATTGCCGAACGGAACGGACGGGGCGAGGCGGTGGGGGGCGTGGTGATCATGCGGGTCGGGGCCAACGCCCTCGAGGTGGTCTCCCGAGTCAAGGCAAGGCTGGCCGAGCTGGCGCCCTCCTTGCCGAAGGGCGTACAAGTCGTCACGACTTACGATCGCACCGACCTGATTCACCGCTCGATCAAGACGCTGCTCCGAACTCTATTGGAAGAATCCCTGATCGTGGCCCTGGTCTGCGTCGTCTTCCTGCTCCATGCCCGGAGCGCGCTGGTGGCCATCGTCACTCTGCCGCTCGGCATTCTCGCCGCGCTCACGCTCATCCGCTGGATGGGGATCAATGCCAACATCATGTCGCTCGGCGGCATTGCGATTGCCATCGGCGCCATGATCGACGCGGCCATCGTGCTGATCGAGAACCTCCACAAGCACATCGAGCACGAACCGGATCGGCCCCACTGGGAGCGCGTCCTGGCCTCCGCCAAAGAAGTCGGTCCCGCCCTCTTCATGTCGCTCCTCATTATCACCCTCTCCTTCCTGCCGGTATTCACGCTCGAAGACCAGGAGGGGCGGCTGTTCCGGCCCCTTGCGCTCACCAAGACCTTCGCGATGGCGGCGGCGGCGATGCTGTCGGTCACCCTGGTTCCCGTGCTGATGGGCTTCTTCATCAAGGGCCGGATTCGGCCCGAAGCGGCGAACCCGCTCAACCGCTGGGCCGCCGCAGTCTACCGCCCGATGCTCCGCTGGTCCCTCCGGCACCGGCTGCCGGTGCTGGGGGGGGTGTTGGCGCTGCTGGCCTTGACCCTGCTGCCGCTCGGCGGGCTGGGCAGCGAGTTCATGCCGCCGCTGCGCGAGGGCAGCCTGATGTTCATGCCCAACACGCTGCCCGGCGTGTCGCTCACCCAGCAACGGCGCCTGCTGCAGGTCGAGGACAGTATTCTGATGCGGTTCCCCGAAGTCGAATCGGTCTGGGGCAAGGCGGGCCGGGCCAATAGCGCCACCGACTGGGCGCCGATCTCGATGGTGGAGACGATTGTGAATCTCAAGCCGCCCGAAGCCTGGCGGCCGAGCATGACCCAGGACCGGCTCATCGCTGAAATGGACCAGGCGCTCCGGATCACCGGAGCGGCCAACAGTTGGACCATGCCGATCAAGAACCGGACCGACATGCTCTCCACCGGCGTCCGCACCACGCTGGGCGTGAAGATCTTCGGCCCCGATCTGGAGACCATTCAGCAGATTGGCCAGGCGATCGAGGAAACCCTCGCGCCGCTCCGGGGAACGGCCAGCATCTACGCCGAGCGCTCCTTCGGCGGCCGCTACCTCGACATCCGCCCGGACCCGGAGGCGCTGGCCCGCTACGGCCTGACTGGCGGCGACGTCCAGGAGCTGCTGGGAACTTCCCTGGGCGGCGAGGCGGTGACGATGACGGTGGAGGGGCGGGAGCGCTACCCCGTCCAGGTCAGGTACGCGCGCGATTTCCGGGAGAGCCCGGAGGCGATCGGGCGCCTGCTGGTGAGCGGGCCGGAGGGGCTCCAGATCCCCCTCGCGCAGGTGGCCAGTATCGGGTTCGCAAAGGGTGCTCCCATGATCCGGAGCGAGAACGGCCAGCTCAACGATCTGGTGTCGATCGATGTCCGCGGCCGCGACGTGGGCGGCTACGTGGCGGAAGCCAAGCGGCTGGTCGCCGCGCGGGGAATGCTTCCGCCGGGCTACCGGCTGGAATGGAGCGGTCAGTACGAGGCGCTGGAGCGGGTGAAGGCGCGACTCCTGGTCGTGATCCCCCTGACGGTGGCCGTCATCGTGCTGCTCCTGTATCTCACCTTCGGGACGCTCGCGGAGACGGCGATCGTGATGCTGAGCCTGCCCTTCGCGCTGGTTGGGGGCGTGTGGGCGATGTGGCTGTTCGACTACAACCTCTCAGTGGCGGTCGCGGTGGGATTCATCGCGCTGGCTGGAGTGGCGGCGGAGACCGGGGTGGTGATGGTGCTGTATCTGGATCACGCCTGGGAGAAAATCGCCCGGGATGGCCGAAGCCCTACTCTGGGCCAACTGGTGGAGGCGGTCGAAGCTGGAGCCGTGAATCGGCTGCGTCCCAAGCTCATGACAGTGGCCGCCATCATGCTCGGACTGCTTCCGGCCCTGTGGGCCCATGGCACCGGCGCCGAGGTGATGCAGCGGATAGCGGCGCCGATGGTGGGGGGGATGGTGAGCTCCACTGTGCTCACGCTGCTGGTGATACCCGTTTTGTATTTCATGTGGCGGCGGCGGGCGCTCAGCGGGATGAAAATGTAGAGCTACTTGATGACCACCCCGGTGAGATACAGCACCAGCATGCCGGCCAGGACGCCCGCGAAGGCGGTCCACGGTTGCTGGCGCTCCGCCGCTCCCTTCCACACCATTTCCCTGCCAATGTGGTAGGCCACCTGAAACACCGCACCGGCGCCGATGGCCAGGAAGAGCACGGAGAGCGCCTGGGAATAGAGGAGTCCGCCGATCCAGGTACCGAGGATCGCGGGCCCGCCACTGACCAGCGCGAGGAGCGCGAGCGCGCGGAGCGCCGGCCGGTCACCCGAGATGGGGACGATGATACCGAGCCCCTCGGTGATGTTCTGGAGGATGAACCCCACCACCAAAAAAGTCCCCAGCGCCGCCGCCCCCACCGCGTAGGCGGCGCCTATAGCCAGCCCCTCACCGAGGTTGTGAAGCCCGATGCCCACGGCGATCATCGTGGCGAGCGACATCCGCGCCCCGGCCTCTCCGCGCCCGGTGCCGGGCTGACGGCGGCTCACCGCGCCGAGCAGCAGGATGGTTCCCACGATGCCGATGCCGATGATGCCGGTGCCCTGGAACGGAGTTCCCAGCCCTCCGCGGAGCTCGAGCGCTTCGTTGGTCGCATCGATGCCCAGGTAGATGAGGAGCCCCACCGTCGCCGACATCAGGAAGATGGTGCCGCGGGGGCCCAGGCGGGCAAGCGCTGGAAGCCAGAACATCCCCAGCACTATCGGGAGGATCCCGACGTAAAGCCCGATCAGGCTGAAGCTCCAGAGGGTACGGGTCGAGACGCCCACGGTTGTCGTCGCGACCGGGATCGAGGTGGTAAAGGGAAGCGAGTTGCTGGAGTGAATGGTGATCTCGTACGCTTCGCCCTGGACCCAGGGATAGGCGAGCCGCACCAACGCGCTCCCGAGCCGCGGAATCGTGGTGCCGGGTGACACGGTGTACGGCCAGACCGCCTCGTTGATCGTTACCTGAGCGATGGTGATGCTCTGCGGGCTGGTGTTCCTCACCCGGAGCTCGATCGATCCAGGCTGAAGGATGGTCCGCCCGAACTGCGCCGTCTCGATCGGTACAGCCGGCACGATGTTCATTCCCGCGCCCTTCGTGAAAACGAACAGCGCGATCACGGCGGCCAGCAGGAGAAGGGGCGCAAACACCCGCACCAGTGCGGTCAGGTCGGGTGGTCCGGACGACTTCGCCGGGGTGGCCATTCCTCAGGCCTCCACCTGAAAGACCCCGGTCCACCCGAGCTCGGCGAACTCCGCCTTGTGCGCGTGGAACATGTACCGGCCCGGGTGTTTGTAGCGGAACTCGAGAATGCCCCGCTGGCCCTGCATCTGAGACACCGTGTCGGTGAACTCGCTCGGAATCAGGCTGGTGCCGGTGGGAAAGTAGTGGAAGAAGTTGGCGTGCAGGTGAAAGGAGTTGATCGGGTCGTACTCCAGTATGTTCACGAGATAAATGCGCACCAGCTCACCCACCTTGAGGTTGATGGGGTGCTGATTGTGATCGTAGTGGAACGGGATGCCGTTCACCACGTAGAATTCGTTCTTCCCGTCGTAGTCCACGTCGTACCCGCTCATGACCATGACGAATTCGCGGTCGGCCTTGGGCCTGCCCTGGGCCGGATCGACGATGAAGGCGCCGTAGAGTCCCTTGGCGATGTGCTTCGCCAGCGGGGCGGTGTGGCAGTGGTAGAGGTGCAGCCCGAACGGCTCGGCATCGAATTCGTAGATGTATTTCCCGCCCGGGGGGATCACCCCCGACAATGCGTCAAATACCCCGTCCATGGCGCCGGGGTGGATACCGTGAAAGTGAATGCTGTGCGAGTGATCGCCGGCATTGAAGAATCTGATGCGGACCCGGTCGCCCTCCCGAACCCGAATGGTGGGTCCGGGGATGCGCCCGTTGTAGGTCCACGCCGGGAACTCCAGACCGGGCACGATCTCGATATTCTTGTTCTGCGCGGTCCAGGTATACTCGTGCAAGGTTTGACCATTCGGCAGCACGCTCACTTCGCCGGCGTCAAAATCGGTCAGGACGGCCGTCGGGTTGAAACCGTTCTTGAGGTGATTGACCTGGCCCACGACGCCGGGCATCCCGACCAGGTCGTGGGCGACCGGTGACTGCCCGAGCGAGCGGTTGGCGGCGCTTGCAAGGTCCCTGCCGCCACTCATCGCGGCCGCTCCGAGGAGGCCGACACCGCCGAGCCCGGCCTTCAGGAAGCCGCGTCGGGGCAGCGACTCGGCCGGTTCGCCCGGGCTCATCCTTCGGCTCCGGGATGACCGCACAGCAGGACGTCGGCGAGCTCGCGGCCGATTGTCCGGCGCTCCCCGCCAGCCAGGACGGTCACGGGTCCGTCGAACGGCTGGCGTTCCAGCAGGGTCAGCACCACCCCAGGGCGCAGCCCCAGCGAGGCGAGATACCGCAATCGTTCCGGCGCGTTCTCAACCACGCGGCAAATTTCGACCGTCTCGCCAGCGGGAATTTCCGAGAGCGCCGTGCCGGCGATCTCGTGAATGGAGCCATCCGCGTCCGGGATCGGGTCGCCATGCGGGTCGACGCTGGGGTGTCCCAGCGCGGCCGCCATCCGCTCGATGAGGGTGTCCGACACCGCATGCTCCAATCGCTCAGCCTCTTCGTGGACCGTGTCCCACGAATAGCCCAGTGATTCGACCAGGTAGGTTTCGATCAGCCGGTGGCGGCGGACCATGCGAAGGGCCGCCTGCCGACCGGCCGGGGTGAGCTGGGCCCCCCGGTAAGGGACGTGCTCCAGGAGGCCCTGCTCCGAGAGGCGCCTCACCATGCCGCTCACCGAGGCATCGGAGAGCTCGAGGAGGTGCGCGATCTCACTCGTCGCGACAGGTCGATCGGCAGCCGAAAGCCGGAAGATGGCCTTGAGGTAGTCCTCCACCGAACGAGAGAGTAGTGCGGTCAATGAATGTTTTCGATTTAGGACGGCGTAATACTATATTTAGTCTCAACGAAAGTCAAGAAGCCGACTACAAGCGCTTCTCGTCACGCTCCCATCCGGGCGGCTCGACTTGCACCGTCACATGCTGAATATTTGACCCCGGCAGCTCGGAACCCACTCGGTCGTGGACTGCCCGCAGGACCTCGGCGTACGGAACGGTATCGGAGGCGACAACATGCACGCTCATCGCGTTGACGCCCGAGGTGAGCGACCACACATGGAGGTCGTGAACTCCGCCCACAGAGAACCTCGAAGTAGGCCCCCTTCATATTGAGACTGTCCGACGCGCCCGACCGCAGGATGAGCATCCCGATGAGATTGATGACGAAACCGAGGCCGGCCACCACCAGCATACCGCCGCTCGCCACGTGGGGTGGATTCCGGAACCGCTGCCAAGCTTCGTAGAGACGTAGAGCGACACGACCAGGAGGATCACCGCGTTGGCGAGCGCCGCCAGAATTTCGGCACGGTAGTAGCCGTAGGTTCGCGCCGGCGATGCCGGGCGCTCCGCCAGGCGGATGGCCAGGAGAGCAAGGCCGAGGCCGCCGACGTCGGTGAACATGTGCCCGGCATCGGCGAGGAGAGCGAGGCTGCCCGTGACGAGCCCCCCGACGACCTCTACGGCGAGGTAGCTGGCGGTCAAGGCGAAGACGATGCGCAGGTTCCGCTTGTTCCGGCCGGAGCCGGAGCGAAGGGCCTCGGTGCTCACGATGATCCCCGGTGATCGTCGCCTCGGGCCGCACTCGGCGTGGTGCCGTCCGTCTCCTCGAGGCGCTGCCGCTGTTCGAGCACTCGAGGCCAGACCGCGTCTTGCAGGCGTTGCAATTCCAGCTGAAAGCCGGGCGCATTTCGGACCCGGTCGTAGACCCCCGATTGCACGATGCGCAGATCGATTCCCACGGGAGAGCGCTCGAAGGCCAGCCGCAGGTACCGCAAGGTTTCTTCCGGGTCGCCGACCCATGCGTAGTACGTCGCCAGTTCCTGGGCCGGAACGACATTGGCGTATATGACATCGGCATCGTCATCGGAGAGCGTCAGCCGCCTTAGCGAATCCACCAGGACCTGGGCCTCGCGGTCCCGGCCGGCGGCGCGAAGGCACATCGCCTTGACGCCCAGGTGGGGCCATAGATCCATCGCGACGCACTCACTCCCTCGGCCCTGCATGAGGAGGGCGAGGGCCTCCACCTGGCGCGGCCGGCGCAGGTCCGGCTCGCTCTCACTGGCGCGCCGGGCCTCCAGCGCCGCGAGGTCGTAGCGGCGGGCTCCCAGGGCTGCCAGCGAAAGTGTGAGGTGCCGCGCGGAAGAGTTCGGATCGAGCTCGAGCGCGCGTCGCGACTCCGCGAGGGATTGTTCGGCCTTGCCTTCGCGCAGAAGCATGAGCGCGTGCCAGCCGGCGACATCCGCCTCGGACGCCCGCATTCTTATGGCGCGGTCGAAGTCCTCCCGGACTTTGCCAATTGGTGCCAGCGTCAGATACTCGACATAGGCCAGGAATCCGATCGGCTCGCCGTGCGTCGGGTCGAGGGCGGTCGCGCGTTCGGCCAGCAACAACGCGCGCGCCGCGGTCGGGTAGCTGGCCATGGTCGTGCGGTAGCCGTAGCTGAGCTGGAGGCCGAGCGCCGTCGCGAGCCGGCCCAGCGCCTCCACGTGGTTCGAATCCAGCTGGATCGCCTCCTCGAAGTCCCGGATGGCCTCGCCGACGCCCGCGGGCGTGCGCCGCCGGAGCGCCAGCTTGCCGGCCAGATATTCCCCGTGCGCGCCCTCCCGCCTCGCCCGGGCCGAGTGGGCCTGGATGGGGAGCTGAGCCGCCGGGCCGAGCAGCGCGTGGGTCACCCGGGAGACCACGTCGGCGTCGATGGACTCGAGGTTGGCCGAATCCGTGGCGTATCTCGCGACCCAGACCTGGGCCTGAGTAGGCGCCTCCACGAGCTGAACCGCGACACGCGAGCGCTTCCGATCGCCGATGAGCGTGAACATCACCAGGTGCTCAACCCCAAGCGCCTTGCCGATGTCCCGAACGGTGGGAGTCTGGCCTCTCCGGAACAGCGCACCCACCGACATATAGTTGACGACCTTCAGGCCTTCGATCCGGCTCAAGTTGGTGCTGATGCGATCCACCAGCTCCGCGACGGAGAGGCTCACCGCAGAGTCGGGCTGAAAGTATTCCGGCGCGATGAGCGCCACGGAAGGCAGATGTGCACCACCACCCTCAACCGACTGGTCCTGATGCCTCAGCTCCGACACGGCGAGCGTGATCCCCGCCCCGGCCAGGGCAACCGCAATTGCCCAGATTGCCGGCCGGGACCGCGAAGACCGATGCGTGCCATGGGGTCCCGCAACGGGAGGCGCGCTCACCAGGAGGCGATCCAGCGCCTCGTGGAGCTCGGCGGCGCTGCCAAACCGATCTGCCGGACGTTTCTCGAGACACCTCATGACGATTGCCGCCAGTGCCGGCGGCACCGCGGGCCGGAGCTGCTCCAGCGGTACTGGTATTTCGACGCTATGGGCGACCAGGAGCTCCTGAATCGAAGCCGCCGCGAAAGGACGCCGTCCGGCTAGCAGCTCATATCCCAGCACACCCACCGAATAGATATCGGCGCGCTGGTCGAGATCGGGACCGCCCCCTGACTGCTCGGGGGCCATGTATCCCGACGTTCCCGTCATCGCTCCCTCGCCGGAGACCGGTCCGGTGACATCCGAAACAGTGAGCGCAGTGGAGACGCCGAAATCGGTCACCAGGGCGTTCCTTCCGACCAGAAGGATGTTGTCCGGCTTGATGTCGCGATGGACGATCGCCAGGTCGTGGGCGTAGGCCAGGGCGTCCACCACGTCCATCAGAATTCGACGGGCCTCCTCGGGTGGAAGCGTCCCCTCCCGCTCGATTCGGGCCCGCAAAGTCTCACCCCGGATGAACGGCATGGTGTAATACGGGACGCGGTTGCTTCCCGGGAACTCGATAGCGCCGGCGGAAAGCACGGGAACGATGTGGGGATGCTGCAGCCGGGCCGCGTGCTGCATTTCGGCCCGGAAACGCTCGACGCTCGATCCGGCCAGGAGTTCTGGAGGGAGAAGCTTGACGACGACCTCGCGCTGGAGCAGCAGGTCCTCGGCGACGAACACCCGCGACATCCCGCCACCGGGCAATTCGCGGGTGACCCGGAAGCCGGATCCGAGCGTAGCCTGGAGATCCGACCAGACGTCATTCGGCACGGATTGGCGACGTTTCCAGAGGGGGAGAGATTCCGGAATCTAAGGAGCGCACGGGGGGGCCGCCAGCGAGCGGCGTCAGGCGATGTCGTACATGAGCAGCCGCAGCGCGTTCGCGATCACCACCAGCGTGCTTCCCTCGTGCACGACCACCGCGATGCCGATGCCGACCACTCCGGTGGCCGTAGCGGCCAGAAGCAGCACGATCACGCCGAGCGAGATGGCGAGGTTTTGCTTGATGACGGCGCGGGCCTTCCGGCTCAATCCGAGGGCGAAGGACAGCCGGTCGAGATCGTCTCCCATGAGCGCCACATCGGCCGTCTCCAGCGCGGCAGCCGTTCCCGCGCCGCCCATTGCGATGCCGACCGTCGCGTGGGCCAGTGCCGGTGCATCGTTGACCCCGTCGCCGACCATCGCCACATGCCCCTGTCTGGCAAGCTCCTGGATCGCGGTGACCTTGTCTTCCGGGAGCAGTCCGGCCCTCACCTCGTCGATCCCCACCGACCGCGCGACCGCGTTTCCCACGCCGGCGTTGTCACCGGTGAGCATGACGATGCGCTCGATCCCGGCCTTGCGGAGGTCCATCAGCGCCTCCCGCACGCCGGCACGCGCCTCGTCGGCCAGGCCGATGACGCCGAGCCACTCCCCGCCCCGCGCGCCACGCGTCGCGGATTCTCGCCAGACCACCATCGTGGTGCGGCCCTCCGCCTCCAGCCGAGTCACCGCTTCGCTCACTTCGGCCGGGGGCTTATCGGCCCCCTCCTCGAACATGAGCAGCCGGCCCACCTCGACCCGGCGACCGCCGACCGTCGAGCGCAGCCCGCGGCCCGTCACCGCCTCGAGGTCGCCCGCCTCGGGCAGCGTCAGCGAGCGCTGCTCGGCCGCCCGGGCCACCGCCCTGGCGAGCGGGTGCTGCGACCGGCGCTCCACCGCCGCCGCCGTGGCGAGGAGGTCGTCCTCCGCCGTTCCGCCGAGCGGCACCAGGTCGGTGACCGTCGGCTCACCTTTGGTGATCGTGCCGGTCTTGTCCAGCGCCAGCACCTTGATTGCTCCCAGCGCCTCCAGGTGGGCGCCGCCCTTTATAAGGACACCCTTCCGCGCGGCTTGGGCGATTCCCGACAGCACCGCCGCCGGCGTCCCCAGGGCCAGCGCGCAGGGCGAGGCGGCCACCAGCACCGCCATGGCCCGATAGAAGGACTCCGACCAGGTCCATACCCCGAGCAGCGGAGGGAGCACGATCAGGAGCGCATCGCCGATCAGCACCAGCGGCACGAAGACGCGCTCGAAGCGGTCGGTGAACTGCTGGGTCGGCGCCTTCTGGGTCTGCGCCTCGGCGACCAGCTTGATCACCCGGTCCAGCGTGCGGTCTCCGACGGCCGCGGTCACCTCGACGACCAGAGCGCCCTCTCCATTCACCGAGCCGGCAAATACCTGATCCCCCGGCACCTTGTCCACCGGGACGCTCTCCCCGGTGATCGGCGCCTGGTTCACCCCCGACTTTCCCTGGCTCACCGTACCGTCAACCGGAATCCGCTCGGCGGGTTTGATGACCACCCGGTCACCGGGGTGTACCTCGGCGATGGCCATCAATTCTTCCCGGCCGTTGCGGACGACGAGCGCCACCTGTGGAGTCAGCTCGGCCAGCGCCGAGATGGCGTGCCGGGCCCGCCCCATCGCGTAGTGCTCGAGGGCGTGACCCAGGCTGAAGAGAAAGAGGAGGAGCGCGCCTTCGAGCCATGCGCCCAGTATCGCCGCGCCGAGGGCGGCGACCACCATGAGGAGATCGATATTGAAACGGAAGTGCCCGCGCCGGAGGTCCTTGACGAAGTGGGCGACGTTGTCGCGCGCGCCGAAGATGTAGGCGCCCACGAAGAGCCCGATCGAAATCGCGGGGGGAGCCCCGGCAAAGCGGCCCGCAGCCCACCCCAGGCCGAGCAGGGCGCCTGCGGTGAGGCTCCAGACCAGCTCGTGGTTGCGCCGATACCACCCGGCGGTTGGGGCAGGTTGATGGGATGGCGTCAGGGCCGGCTCGGAGACCGCCGTGGCACCGCTGGCCCGGAGGCGCGCTTCGATCGCGGGGCGGCCGGTAAGCCAGCGGTCGAACTCCACTCGCGCAATCTGGCCCGCGAGGCTGACCGAGGCGCTGGTGACACCGGGCAACCCGGCCAGATCCGCCTCGACTCGCCGGCCGTCATCCTCCGCGCCCACCAGGTGGAAGGGGATCACCGCATGACCGAACCGCTCGGTGACATCGGCGCCGGCCGACTTTGCCAGCGCCGAGATCTGCCCCAGCGTCAGCCGTTGGGGGTCGTAGTGCAGGCAAAGTTGAGCTCCCCCATCCTCCCCCGGTGCGCCCAGAGTACCAGGATGGGCCTCGCCGGGCTTGAGGATGTGAATCTGGGAGACGCCGTCACGGCCTTCCAGCAGCCCCAGGAGCCGGGCGATACACGCGTCCTGCAGGTCCTCGACCTCCGGAAGGACGAGCGGCAGGTCCAGCCGAAGAGCCTGCTCGTGCGGCGCCGGGCCGCCGTCTGAATTTTCCAGACTTTCCATGAACCCCTCCGCGGGCATCAGGTACCCGATCCTCCGCCGTGCTCGGGAGTGGACTGCCCCGACGGTCCGCTCAGATGGAAGTGCTCTGCCGCCTCCACAATAGTCACAACCCCGTCGCCATGACGTCCGGTCGAGGCGGCATCCCTGACCTTGCCGGCCCACCGCCGTACTTCGTCCACAGTGCCGATCACTTCCAGCCGAAGCAGCAATTCCACCTTCTGGCCTGCCTGGACTGAATACTCTGCGTCGGAGGCCTCGAGGCCCGCTACGACTCTGCGGGTCTCTCCCAGAAAAAGGTCGTCGCAGCCGGCGTCGATGAGGGCCCGAATGATCCGGGCCACGAGCTGCGGACGAACGTAGGCTTGCAGGACCTGGTAGCTCACGCGGCGAACTCCTCTCGATGGTCGGCACGGCGGCGGCGCTCGAGCCAGACGTAGACAGCGGGCAACACCAGCAGCGTCAGCAGTGTGGCGGGAATGAGTCCGCCGATCACCACCGTGGCCAGGGGCTTCTGCACTTCGGCTCCCGACCCGCTCGCGATTGC
>JAYUAL010000113.1:0-5489 GCA_043741355.1 Gemmatimonadales bacterium
ACGTGCGTATCGGGTGTTTCGTCCGCCAGTACCGCCAGCCGGTTTCCGCTCCCCACCCACTCGGCGTGCACCGGCTCGCCCGCAAACCCGTCGAAGGACAGCGCCTTCTCCGGGCTGGTGACCGTGCCACCCTGCTGGTCCACTCCCATGACATAGATCACCGACTGGTGCGCGGCGTCGCGCGAGTCGGCGTCGAACGCCAGCCATTTCCCGTCGGGCGACCAGCGGGGCCACCCGGTTTCGAACCCCCGGCCGAAGCTGGTGATCCGCCGGGCCGGCTGCGACCGGTCCGCGGGAACCAGGTAGATGTCGTCCCCCTGGTCCTTGTGGGAGTGATAGGCGATCCATTTTCCGTTGGGCGACCAGCAGAGTGACTGGTCTTCGCTGGGGGAATCGTCCACCACCCGCTCCACGGCGGTCAACGGTGTGTCGGTACCGGCGCTGATGATGCCGATGTCCTGCGCGATGTCGGGATACCCGAAGTCGTCGATGACCCTGCGCCAGGTGCCGTAGGTAATACCGATCCACTTGCCGGTGGGATCCCAGGACGGCGTTTCCGACTGAAATACGGTGACCGTCGTGACCGGACCGCCGGTATCCGCGACGACTCCCACGTTGGTGCGATAGATCTGGGTCTTGAAGAGGACCGAGCCATTCTTCGCGGTGGTCGGGGCGTAGGCGTCGCGGGTGAACGCCGTCAGGCGGACGGGAGACCCCCCGATCCGCTTCCGGGCCCACAGGTCCAGGGTTCCAGCCGGATTCGGGGCCGCGTAGAAGAGCGTATCTCCCCGGGGCGAGAACGACACCGGGCCATATGCCTCGAGGGGGATTCCCGTCGCGGCCTTTGCCTGGCAGGGATCGCGAAGGAACTGGCGGGTGCCCTCACGCGCCATGCAGGCCAGGTGGCCATCGGGCGCAAAGATCGGATAGCTGAGACGCGCGGCGGATCGAACCATCACGGCGCTGTCCGCGTCCAGGACCCAGATCTCCGATCCCGCCCCGGAGTCGCGGACCCCGGCGGTGCGGCGCCCGTCCGGGGACCAGGCGAGCTGGCGGAGAGAATCCGAGGGCGGCGCCGCGGACCCTCCCCGGTGGCCCGGCGGAAACAGCGGCCCATGCTCCCCCGACATCAGGTCGTACAGCCACCAGCGGGGCGCGCGGTAGCGATGCTCCGCCGCGATGCCCCGGGAATCGGGCAGCCAGGCCAGATGCAGGATCACTCCCGGCTCGGTGGTGAACTCCTTGACCGGCCCTCCGCCGACCCGGCGCACGTAAAGATGGTGCTGCACTGACCAGGCGAGCAACTCCCCATCGGGCGAGAGGACACCCAGCGGATCACGGAAGCTGACCGGGCCGAACTGTTGGGCCGAGGCGACGTACTGGAGACGGAGCGGAGCAGACGATGGGGAGCCGGAACAGGCGGCCAGGAGCAGCGCCGGGAGGAATCGCCCCCGGCTCACCTGGGAACCTCGCCCATTTCCTTCACCGCGGCCCGATTCACCAGAATGCGCACGTTGTTGCTGGTCGGATCGATGGGGAGCATGAAGAAGTAGGGGGTGATCGGCGGGTATCGATTCATCAGCCCGACGATCTCCTCCTTGTCGGCGAACACCACCCGCACCCGCCTCGCCCCCATCAACCGGGAATCACCGGGGAGCGGATCTCTGGCCTCGTTCCGGGCCGGATCGCCCGTGAGGGAGCGAACGAAGAAAAGCGCCTTCGTGTCGGCGAGCGACACCTCGATGGTGCCGCCGGTCTCGGTCTTGAGATGGCAAGTGGGGCGCTTCGGGTCGACGTCGAGGCTCTGGCCCTTCTTGACCGAGCCGTCGACGAAGTGCGCCACGATCAGATGTCCCTGCATGGGGTTCTCCTACTCGATCTCGTCGAGCGAACGGGGCCAGTCACCCTTGAGGAGCCGGGAAAGCGCCCGGTCGGCCAGGAGGCGGCCGCCGGTCTGGCACCGGGCACAATAGTTGGTTTCGTTCTCGGCGTACCTGATGCGCTGCACCGGACTCTCGCACACCGGACAGGGAAGCTTGAACCGGCCGTGCACCGCCATTCCCTCGCGAAATGCGGTCACCTTCCCCGGAAAACCATCTCCCGCCTCGCGGCGCAGCCGGTCGGTCCAGGTTCCCAGGGTGTCGCGGCATGCATGGTAGAGATGGGCGATTTCATCGTCGGAAAGGCGTCCCGTGAGCGTCAGCGGAGAGAGCCGGGCCGCATGGAGCGCCTCGTCGGAGTAAGCATTTCCGATGCCACTGAAGAGCCGGGGATCGGTCAGGGCGCGCTTCAGCGTATGGCTCTCCGAACGAAGCCTCGCCGTGAAGGCCGGCAGGTCGATGTCCATCACTTCGAGTCCGCCCCGGTCCAGGGCCCCGAGTAATTCGGCGCCGCGGAGAAAATGCAGGGACGCGCGCCGCTGGGTCCCCGCCTCGGTGAGCACCAGTGAGCCGTTGGGAAACTCGAACTGGGCGAGTCCGATCGGTCCCGCCCTGGCCGCCCCCCGGGCGGTCCACTTGAGGCGGCCGGCGATCATCAGATGGATCACCAGGAAATAGCCCTCGCCCAGGTCCAGAACAATTCGCTTGCCCAGCCGGCGGACCTCACGGACGACCCGGCCCACTGCCATGGAAATAGGCGGGTCGACCGAACGGAGCAGGAAGGGACTCTTGAGGTGGACGCGCTCGAGGGGCTGACCGGCCACGCGCCGGGTCAGCGCCTCGACGTACACCGTGATATCAGGAAGCTCGGGCAACCAGCCGCTCCACGAAGGGTCGCTACTTTCTGATGCCGGCGAGGCGCAGCATCAGTACCGCCGCGCGTGCTGTCTGCATCTCGAGCGAGGGAAGGTGCACCGACTCTTGCGGCGAATGCGCGCCGGTGCCCTGAACACCCAGCCCGTCGATGCCCGGGATGAATGGAGCGACGAAGGAGAGATCGCCGGCGCCGCGCCGGCTGGCATCCAGCGCTTTGACCGGCGGATAGCCCAGCGCCCGGCTCACGGTGTCGTACTGGGCCAGCACGGCTTCGCCGGCCGGCGTGAGCGGCATGGCCGGATAGCTGTCCTCGAAAATGATCTGGGCCGAAGTGCCGGGAAGGTTCTTCGTCACGATCTCGCGCATTGCCCCGCGGGCCCGCTCCTTCTGCGCCTCGGTGAGAAACCGGAGGTCGCCTTTCACCTCGGCGGTCGGCGCGATGATGTTGGTCTTGCCCGCCACCTGGTAAGCGTAGCCGGAGGTATCGACGGTCAAGTCCCCGCCCCCCGCGATGATGCCCGGATTGAACGTCAGACCGGGTTGACCCACCAGCCGCACCCGGAAGTCGTTGAGGATCCGCGCCGCCTCATAAATGGCGCCGTAGGTCCCGCCGAAGATCCCCGCGGAGTGCCCCTGTCTCCCGGAAACCTTGAGCACCCAGTTGCTGGAGCCCCGGCGGGAGATGCTGGCGAATTCCCGGCTGCCGCCCTCGAACGAGAGCGCCACATCCGCGTGCCTGGCGGCCTCGATCAGATCCCGGCGTGCGAGGTCGAGCGGGCGGCCGCTGGACTCCTCGTCGCCGGTGATCACCACGGTCACCTCGAGGGCGTCGAGCCGGCCGGTAGCCGCCAGGGCCTTGAGCGCGTACAGCAGTACTACGTCCCCGCCTTTCATGTCGCTGGTGCCGGCGCCGCGCGCGATCGAATCGGTCCGGACAAACTTCTGGCCCTCCCCTTCGAACACGGTATCGAAGTGACCGATGAGGAGGATCCGCCTGGCGTTCTCATTCTTGATTCGCGCGTCCCGGTGGGCCAGTAGGTGCCCTCCCCGATGCATCGCGGCCGGCATCTCGGCCCACCGCGTGGTGAAGCCCAGCGCGTCGAGCTCGGCCCGGTACAGCGCGCCCACCGCACGAACCCCTGCGACGTTGAGGCTGCCGCTGGGGATGTTGACCATGCGCTCCAGCAGGCCGATCTGGTCTTCGCGGTGTTCGGAGATCCAGGTGCGGATCTGCTGTTCGGACCTGGTGAGGGTCTGGGCGGGGGCAGGGAAGGCGCCGAGGGAGAGGGAGAGCGCGGTTGCGGCGAAGAGACGGAGTGAGGTTCTCATGCGCGGAATTTATTAGGTTACGCCCTTCCATGACCCATCCCCTGATCGAGCTGGGCGGCCAGGGGCCGCTCATCCACCTGGCTCCGGCCAATGGCTTCCCGCCCGCGAGCTACCTGCCCGCCCTCGCGCCGCTGCTGCCGGATCACCGGGTGGTCAGCCTGCCCCCCCGCGCCATGTGGCTGAATGCGGGGGCGCCTCCGGACGTGCCGGGAAGCTGGACCACTCTGCGGGACGATCTTCTGGCCGGGATCGATACCCACCAACTGCCGGCGCTGATCGCGATCGGGCATTCCTTCGGCGCCGTAGCCTCGCTGCTGGCCGCGGTGAAGGAGCGGTCCCGGTTCCGCGCGCTGGCGCTGCTCGATCCCACCATCCTCCCGCCCGGCATCATGAACGAAGTCAGGGAGCGGCGCCGTCGGGGAGAAGTATCGTTTCCGGGGATGGTGGAGGGGGCGAGGAAAAGGCGGGACCGGTTCAGCGGCGCAGCGGAGGCATTTTCCTATTGGCGCGGCAAGCCGTTGTTTGCCGACTGGTCCGACGACGCGGTGGCGCGGTATGCCGGCTCCATGCTCCGGCCCACCGGCGCCGGGGATTTCACCCTCTCATGGCCGGGAGGCTGGGAGGCGCACTATTACGAGTCGTTCTATCCCGACAGCTGGGCCGACGTCGCTACGCTGGAACCATCGCTGCCGGTGCTGGTGGTGCGGGGCTCGGAGTCGGACACCCTGCTTCCGGAGGCGGCCGCCCTGCTCCGGGAAAAACTCCCCTGGGCTACCCACCTGACGGTGTCGGGTTACGGGCACCTCTTTCCGCACGCGGCGCCGGAGCAGACCGGGAGGATCCTCAGGGGGTGGGTGGAGGGGCTGTAAACCGGGGAGCGGGGAGCGGGGCTCACCGGGGGTTGATCGATCGTGCCTTCACTTCCTCTTCCGTCAGCCCGAAGATCGGCGGTGTGGGCACGCCGAGCAGGCCGAGCAAGAAGTAGAGCTGGCCGCGATGGTGGCTTTCGTGCTCCACCATGGCGCGAAGCCACTTCCAGGTGGTGATCGGGGTTCCCGCAGGGGTCTGGCACTTCGATTCGAGTCGTTCCGGGGTGAGGGCGCGGAAAATTTCCAGCGATTCGGCATGCTTGCGGTCGAGGTAGGCCAGGACCGCATCCTTGCCCTCCGCCAGCTCGCTGCCGTGGCCCCGATAGCGGGTGGGGAGCCCCCGGACGTTTTCGGCATACATGTCGCGCTCGATGCCCGCCAGGTGTCGCACGATATCTCCAGGCGTCCAGCGGCCCGACGCGGGCGCCCACTCAATGCGATCGGGCGGAATCACTTCCACGACTTTCCGAGTGCGGCCACGGATTCCCTCCCAGTAGGACGCGAACGGCCCGGCAGACTTGATCTCCATCAGGCA
>JAYUAL010000114.1:0-5481 GCA_043741355.1 Gemmatimonadales bacterium
GTGGCCATCGGGTGGTCGGGCTACGTGGTGTCCTTCCTGGGCAAGACGCTCGGCATAAACATTCCGCCCCAGTATGCGGCTGCGCGGGGTCTCTGCGTCTCGGTGGTGGACGGCACCACGCAGGCGGCGGCCGATTGCGCCACGCTGGCGGGCGGTCCGTGGGTCCATTCCCTGTTCAACATCCCGGCGGTGATCATCGTCGCGCTGGTGACCGCCCTCCTCGTGGTGGGCATCAAGGAATCCGCGAACCTCAATACCGTGATCGTGTTCATCAAGGTGTCGGTGGTCATCGTCTTCATCGCCCTGGCGTTCAGCCACGTGAACACCGCCAATTGGCACCCGTTTATTCCACCCAATGAGGGCGCCCGCGACGCCTTCGGATTCACCGGCGTGGTGGCCGGGGCCGGCGTGGTGTTCTTCGCCTACATCGGCTTCGACAGCGTGAGTACCGCGGCGCAGGAGGCCAAGAACCCGCAACGGGACATGCCGATCGGCATCATCGCCTCGCTGCTCATCTGCACGGTGCTCTACATCATCGTCGCCGCCATCGCGACCGGCGTGGTGCCGTACCGGGAGCTCAACGTGCCCGACCCGATCGCCATGGTGGCCGACCGCGCCGGGCTGGGCTGGATCGCCGGGCTCATCAAGCTGGGCGCCATCGCGGGCCTCTCCTCGGTCATCCTGGTACAGCTCTACGGCCAGTCGCGGGTCTTCTTCGCCATGGCCAAGGACGGCCTGCTCCCGCCGATCGTGGCCAAGGTGCACCCCAAGTTCCGTACCCCTTACATCACCCAGATCATCGTCGGGATCGCCGTCGCGATTCCCGCCGGGTTCCTGACCGTGCGCGAGGCGGGCTCGCTGGTATCGATCGGGACGCTGCTCGCCTTCGCGATCGTGTCGGCCGGCGTCCTGGTGCTGCGGATCCGGGAGCCGAATCTGGTCCGGCCGTTCAAAACGCCTTGGGTCTGGTTCGTTGCCCCGATGGGCGTGCTCTCGAGCTTCTACCTGATGTGGTACCTCCCGCTCCGCACTTGGGAGCGGCTGGGAATCTGGCTCGCGATCGGCCTGGTGATCTACTTCGCGTACGGGATCAGGAAGTCGAAGCTGGCGCAACAGCAGTGAACGGTAAACAGTGAACGGTGAACGGCGAGCAGGTCCCGTTCACCGTTCACCGTTTACCGCTCACCGTTTACTTTCTTGCATGCCCATCACCCTCTCGGCCGACAAGCTCACCGCCGCCGCCGCTCTGGCCGAGCTCTTCGTGCCGGGACGGCGGGTCTGCCTCACGACCCACGTCAATCCCGATGGCGACGGCCTGGGGAGCGAGGTTGGGTTGGCCCACCTGTTGCGAGCGATCGGCGTCGAGGTGCTGATCGCGAACCCGACGGTCACTCCGGCGCGATTCGAATTTCTGCTCCGCGGGCTCTCCAAGGTCGACCGCAGCGCCGAGGCGGTGAAGACGCTCCGCATAGCGGATGTGATCGTAGTGCTGGACATCTCCGACCTGGGCCGGCTCGGCATGCTCTCCCAGACGGTGGCGGAGCGGGGTGTACCGGTCGCCTGCATCGACCACCACGTGAGTCCGGGTACTCTTCCTCCCGGCCCCCGCTATGTCGATCCGTCCGCGTCGGCCACTGGGGAGCTGGTGGCGGAGATCGCGCTGGCCAACCGGTGGCCGCTCACGCCGGAGGTGGCGCGGGCACTGTACGTGGCAATTCTCACCGACACCGGTGGGTTCCGATTCAGCAACACCAAGCCGCGCACGCTGCGGATCGCCGCGGAATTGCTGGAAACCGGCCTCGATCCCGAGTCGATCTACCTCGACGTTTACGCCAACGCGCCGGCGGGGCGCCCCCGGCTGCTGGCCGAGACGCTGCAGACGCTGGTGGTGGAGGAGGAGGTAGGACTCGCCTGGGTGACGGTGCCGCCGGGCGCGGTCGAGCGCCACAAGGTCACCGTTGATGACCTCGACGGCATCGTGGAGTTTCCCCGCTCCGTCGCGGGGGTCCGAATGGCGATGCTGTTCCGCGAGATGTCGCAGGGCCGGGTCAAGGTCTCGCTCCGCTCGGTGGGCGAGGTGGACGTGGCCGCGTTTGCCAAACCATACGGGGGCGGCGGACACGTCCACGCGGCCGGGGTGGCGCTGGAAGGAACTCTTCCCGAGGTGCAGGCCCGGATTCTGGAGGCGGCCCGCGCGTATTTGACCGGAATCCCCCGCGGCTGACCGAGCCGGTGCTATTATTCCACCATGAGCGACCTCAGTTCCCCGTTCTCCACTCCCCGGTCATCGACCGCATTGAGCAGACGCTGGACACCCTCCGGCGGACCTGCTCGCCGGGCGGGCCGAGGCGATCTGGGCAGCCCGGGACGGCAAGCTGGACGCCGCACGAGCGCGGCGTCGCGCGGCTTGGCAGCAGCTGCTCACCGCGGGCCAGGGCGGGCGTCGCCTGACTCCATTGATGCACTACCCCGCGAGTCACATTCTCGCTGAACCGGGACATGGCCGAAGTGACTGCGCAGGATCAAGTGGAGAACGAATCATGATGCATCACCTCTCAACATCAGAACGTTTGAGGATCGCAATCCTTGGAGCGTTTCTTGCTCTCGCGAGTTGTTCGCTTCTATCCTCGGCCGACCAGCAAGTCTTCATCCTCAATAGCGTCGACGGTGAGTCCCTTCCCGCAGCGCTCACTTCCGCAACCGCCACAGACGGTACTCGGTACGAGCTTCAAGCCCTTCGCGGAATCCTGTCTATTGGCGATGACAATCGCTTCAAGAAGGAGCTGGATGTCAGAAACGTGTGGAACGATGTCCCCACCGATACCATCCCAGGACGTTGGTCCGGCACTATTGTACGGACGGACACGTCGGTGACAGTGCACTTCACCGATCCGGTAGCCGGATCTTTTACAATCACCTATACGATCCTCGACGCCGGTCAGCGCTTACTGGGAGTCGAAGGGACGTTCCCACCGAAGACATTCGAGTATGTGCGTCAATAGCATAATGGTCAGTGCTGTCTGATTCACGCGCCAACTGGGGGACACGACATGCAAAGCGAATCGCTTCACACGGCAAGATGGTCGGGACTCTTCTTGACTGTGCTCCTGGTAGGAGCGAGCGCCTGCAAGCAAGCCGATCCCGCAATGCCAGAGGGGTCATTGGATGCAGCCGTTTTTGGTGCCGGCGGTCAGCGTCCTGTCTCGAAGGCCTATCTGACAAGCGATGATCAGTATGCCGCGCTCGTCGACGAGGTCCCGGGATTTGGGGGGATGTTCTACGACGAAACGGGAACGCTAACCATTTATCTGAAGGATCCGTCTCGTCTTGCGTCGGCTCGACCCAGCGTTGCGGCCTTCCTCGCCAAACGGGTACAAGGAATTCCCAGCCGACTCTCGAAAGTTGGCGGAGACGTGAACGCCGCTCGGACGCGTATGGCGTCCTACGACTTCCGGGAGCTGCTCCAACTCTACCGCAACATCATTGTGCCGGGCATGGCCGAGATTCCGGGCGTCACAATGGGCGACATTGACGAAGCGAAGAACCGGGTCGCGATTGGCGTTGATAACGCAGGACAAATCGCCGGAGCGCGTGCTGTATTGAAACAGCTTGGCGTTCCCGAGAACGCTGTTGACATTGTGGTCTTCGAGGGAGCTCAGCGGCAAGCCGTCCCAACAGCGAAGATCGCAATGGCTTCCCGACGGTTTGCGCCGAAGACGCTGGATAGCATCGTGCGGCCTGTGGTCGGAGGGGTAAAGATCACCCAGATATACGGAAACTACAGCACGACTAGCACGCTTGCCTTCAACGTCCTGTCCGTCGTCAACGGGACGCCGACGACGGATAGATATTTTGTGACGTGCTCCCATTGTGCCGACCCGCGAAGCGTCGTGATTCCGACCTCAATGTCGCAGCCGGTGGGGGGCGGGTTCTTTGTCGGCACGGAAAAGGCAGATCCTGGCTGGCAAACGAACGCGACCAATCCAAACTGTCCAACAAACATGTTGTGCCGGTTCTCCGATGCCGCCTTGTTCAAGTATGATTCCCCTTCATTCTCGGCCCAGGGCCTGGTTGCCCTGCCCCCAATCGGAAGCAATACCCTGTCGTCGACAACGGTTGTGTCCCGCAAGTTGTAGAAATGCGGTCGGGTGATCCTGTCGGCCGCCCCTGCTACGCCGCCTGCCGCATCGTGTCGTTCGTCAGCGTCGGATACCCGTCCAGCTTCCGCAAGCGAATCCCGCCGGTCGCCAGCGTCCCCCACAGCACCGTCAGAATCGCCTCCGCCGTCGGCAGCGCGCCCTGCGTCTTCACCCGCCGCCGAAACTCCCCGAAGATCCGTTCGATCCCGTTGGTCGAGCGCAGACTCCGCCACTGCGACGGCGGGAACGATGTGAAGGCGGTCAGGCCCGGCCCCGCTTCGTCCAGCGACGTCACCACGGGACTCCACTTCCTTGCCCAGGTCCGCCGGAAGGCGGCGACCGCCGCGTGCACCGCGTCGGGCGTCCGCGCCGTGGTGATCGTGCGGAAGTCGCGCACCACCACCGCTTGCAGAGCGCGGGGGGCAGCGGCCACCAGATTCCGGAGCTTGTGCACCAGGCAGCGCTGGTGTCGGATGTCCGGCCAGGTCGCCTGCAGCGCCGCCTCCGCACCCTTGCTGCCGTCACTCACGACCAGCTGCGGTCGCGCCAGCCCCCGGGCGGTGAGATCCTCGAGCAAGCCGGTCCACGCCGCCGTCTGCTCGCTGCCCACCACGCGCAGCGCCAACACCACCTTCTCGCCGGTCGACCGCACGCCCACGGCCATCAGCACGGAGCACGCGGTCACGCGGCCGCCGGCGTGCACCGGGATCCGCTGGCCATCGAGGAACAGGTACGCGATCGGCTCGTCCGCGAGGGAGCGACGCTGCCAGGTCTGATAGCTCGCCTGCAGTCGCGTGATCACCCGCGACACCGCACTCTTCGACAGCGCCTGGGTTCCGAACAGCGGCGCCACCGCCCGCCGCAGATCGCGTGTACTTGCTCCACTCAGGTACAGCCGCGCGAGCGTCGTATCCAGCGTCGCCGTCCGGCGGGCGTAGCGGGGCAGCACGTTCGAGCGCCACTCCCGCGTCGTCCCGTCCGCCTGGCGCATCCGCCCCCGGGGCAGCGCGAGCGCCACTGGGCCGGCGCCGGTCACCAGCGTGCGGGTGGTCGTGCCGTGCCGATAGCCCGTCGCGTCCGCCACCCGCTCCCACGCCTCCCGTCCGAGGGCCGCGGTGAGCTCCCCCTCCACCGCGGCCTCGATCGCCGTCCGGACCGCTCCCCGGATCATCAGCCCCAGCCCATCGACCGGCATGGCTAGCGCCGGCACCGCATACCTCGTATCGTCCAGCATCGGGTGTACTCCTTGTTGGTTGGGGCTGCGTCAACAGCCCGTGGTGATTGGACTTCACCGACAAGGATGCACCCGATGTTCACTTTTCTACAGCTATAGGGACACTAC
>JAYUAL010000115.1:0-2276 GCA_043741355.1 Gemmatimonadales bacterium
CCGTTTACCAGGCCCAGCCGCGCGCGCGAATCTGGCGGTTGGTGCGCGATCTGGTGCGTGAAACTGCGGCCCCGTGGAATATCTTGCGGGATGCGCTTGTCGATCTTCCCAAGTTAGAGCTGGCGTTCGTGTACGGATCCACGGCTACGGGGGAGGCTCGTTCGGACAGCGACGTGGATCTCCTGATCGTGGGAACGCATCTGGATGCCACTGCCATCGCGGCCGAAACGCTGGAAGCGGCGGCCCTGCTGGGCCGGGAAGTGAACGTCACCCGCTACACCCCTGAACAGCTCCGTACTCGAGCCAAGACTGGTGGCCGCTTCACGCGGACGGTGCTCCCCGGCCCAAAACGGTGGGTCCGGGGTGATGAAATTCAGCTTGCGAAGCTGCTCGCATGAACGGATCGCACCGCCTCGAGCTATTGCTCGAAGACAGGCGGCTTTCCGAAGAGGAGTTTGACGAGGCAGAACTCATCGGACTGTGGCGCCGGGCGGTCTCATCCTGGCAGGATGCTGGGGTAACCGGCCTGACTGCCGAGGGTGCTCTTGTTCGAGCGTACGATGCAGCGCGGCAGGCGGCGGTGACCGTGCTCGCCGCCCACGGACTGCGAGTGAAGGGGCAGGGCCACCACTACATCACCTTTTATGCACTCGAAGCCTTGGAGCATCCGGATCTGGCTGGCTTCGGAAATCAATTCGAGGGAATCAGAAACTCGCGCCATATGGCGGTGTACGAAGCCGGCGTGGATCCAGTGGCGCTCGCTGAGGATCTCGCCACGCTGAAGGAAGTCGTGGGAAGGTTCCTGCCGGTTGCAAGGCGCATTGTGGTAACGCTACGCACTGGTCTCGATTCCAGGCTCAACCCTGCGTCGATTTCCTGACGTCGCCCCCTCACCACCGCAGGCGCGTCCGTAAGGACGCGTTCACGAAGCGGCAGCCACGCGCCGTGGCCTGGCCGTAGCCCTCGTGAATGTGCCCGAAGACATGGAGCCGGAGGCGGGCCCAACGCAGCCATAGAGTCGTGCGGGCTCCCTGCGACTCGAACGGCGGTGGCAGAGTGCCCCGGCTCAAATGCGAACCGACGCATCTCCCATCGCACCTTTCACGGTCTCACCTCACCCACACACCCGCCTGAACTCCCGCTTCACCGCGCCGGCATCGTCGATCATCTTGAAGAACTCGTCCAGAAACTCGGTGGCCTCCTTGAGCCGGTCGGGGGTCAGCTCCTTGATGCTCTTCAGCGCGCCGTAGATCTCGCCCTTTTTTGCCTTGAAGAGGATGACCGTCTCGGTCAGGATCTCCGGGCTGTGACACCCGCCCCGATAGAGCCGATCGGTGACCCGCTTGATCGGTAGCCGGTAGTCGGGACGGGCATAGGGCGCCGAGACCAGGCCGGACCAGTCGAAGTCGTAGGCCATCGGAAAGAAACTCATCGAGGTGTCGGTCTGCACGATACGGTAGTTGTGCAGGAATTGCAGGGAAAAGTCGGTGTTGCCGATCATGTACTGGAACAGGTCGGTGACTGCCATCTGGCGCGGCTCCATCTCCTCCGCATGGCCCCCGGTCTGCATGAGAACCTTGCCTTTGTTCCTCGCCGCCATGTCGTCGTCGTCTTCGACCCAGAAGCCCGGCCGGATGATCGCGAACTTGGGGTCGTTGATGTCCTGCCAGTCGATGGTCGCGAGGCGTGCCTTGAGGCTCACCGGCGAGAGCACGTTGTACATCGCATATGCGGCGTATTCCACGTAGAGGTTCTGGGCGTAGCGCTCGCCCTTCTGGCAGTGGGTGGTCAGCTTGAGCGAGCCCTGCCCGGCGAAGAGGGTCCCCTTGGTCTTCTCCTTGTCGAACCAGACCTTGAGGGGGGGCACCGAGCAGTTATTCGCCTTGAGCCGATAGTGGCCCCGGGTCGAGAGCCGTACGTCGAGGCGCACGGTGTCCGACTTGTCCAGGTATCGGAGCGAGGCCGGGAACTGCTTGATGCTGGTGGAGTCTCGCTCCTTGAAGACCGTCTTGAAGTCCGCGCTCAGCCACATGACGACCGGCTCGGTGGCCCGAAAGAGCCGAGCGGTCTTCTTGGCCGCCGTGTCCCCCTGTCGCGCGGCGAGCAGGGCTGGAAACATCAGGGCCGGCAACAGAAGCGAGGTCCGCCAGCGGGCGCGGATGGGCATAGGCAATCCGGAGGAGGGAAGGGCTCGATGATAGCGCCCGGTAGCGCCTGACGGGAGGGGGACGCCCGGTGCCCGCCCGGGACCGCCGGAATCCAGTATTATCCCTCTC
>JAYUAL010000116.1:0-2275 GCA_043741355.1 Gemmatimonadales bacterium
GGCCTCCCCGGCAACGCTAGCCGGCGGGCTCTACCACTACCGCGGTGCCGTAGCAGAGCACTTCCGTTACCCCCTGCATCACCTCGTTCGCGTCGTAACGAATTCCGATGACGGCGTTCCCCCCGGTCTGTTCGGCGTGCTCGAGCATGAGCTCGAAGGCCTCCTGGCGGGCCCGCTCACATAGCACAACGAAATTGTCGATGCGGCCTCCTCCGAGGGTTTGCAAAATCCCGCCGATGAAGCCGAAGATGGAGCGCGAACGCACGGTGATGCCGAGCACCACGCCCAGAGTCTGGACGGTGTTGTACCCATCCAGAGTGAAGGTCGTGCTCGTCATGTTGTGGAGAATCTTGGGACCGTCGTAACGGACTGGCTTGACCACAATTCCTCCGGGGCGTGGGGATCGCCCCCGAAGATAATCCCTGCCGTCTGGTCCGAGCCCATGGGGCCGACACCCCGAACAGCATCCCGGCCAGGAGAGCGTTGCGCTGCTATTCGCTGCGCAGCGCGACGATCGGGTCGACCCGCATCGCCCGCCGGGCCGGGACCAGCGTGGCCAGGAGCGCCACCCCGACGAGTCCGAGGGACACGACCCCGTAGACCACCGGGTCGGCGGCCTTGGTCTGGAACAGCTGGGTCGACATCACCTTGCCCAGCGCCAGCGCCCCGCCGATGCCGAAGGCGATGCCGATTCCCGCCATCACCAGGCCGCGGTTGAGTACCAGCCGGAGCACACTGCCCGTTTCGGCGCCGAGCGCCAATCGGATCCCCAGCTCCCGGGTCTGCTGCGCCACGGTGTAGGACATCACGCCGTAGATGCCCACCGCGGCCAGTGTCGCCGCGACCGCCGCGAACAGCCCGAGCAGCAGCGAGAGGAACCTCGGCTGCGAGGAGGAGCCCGACAGTCGCTCGTCCATCGCGCGAACGTCGTAGATCGGCTGCTGCGGGTCGATGCTCAGCACCAGCTTGCGCACGGCCGGCACCAGCGCGAGCGGCTCGCCCCGGGTCTTCACCGCAAACCCGAGCTGGGTGAATGCCGCCTGGGCAAATGGCTGGTAGAGCTGGGTATGTTCGTCGTCCTTCGGGCCGTTCTGCATCACGTGGCCGACCACGCCGACGACTTCGAGCCAGCGGGGATCGGCGTCGTTGCCGTAGCCGAGCCGCTTGCCGATCGGATCCTGGCCCTTCCAGTACTTGTTGGCGAGTACCTCGTCCACGATGGCGACCATCCGCCCCTTGGCGACGTCGCTCTCGTCGAACTCGCGGCCCCGTCTGACCGGGATACCGAGCGCCGCGAAGTATCCGGGCGTCGCGCTGCGGAAGTCGCCCCAGGGACCGTTGGCCTTCGGCGGCGGTTGATACCCCTCCACTCGGAAACTGCGGGTCCAGTTGTTGTTGGTCATCGGCAGCGCCACGTTGCCGCCCACCGAAACGACCCCGGGCAGCGCGGCGATTTCGTGGCGGAGCCGGTCGAAGAAGGCCACCTGCTGCTCATCGGAGGGGTACTTCGAATTCGGCAGCGAGACGCCGAAGGTCAGCACCTGCGCCGACGTGAACCCGGGATCCACAGCAACCCAGCGCCGGAAGCTCTTCATCATGAGGCCGGCACCAACCAGCAGCACGATCGCGAGCGCCACCTCCGTCACCACCAGCGTGGCGCGCAGTTTGCCTCCCCCGTGGGTGCTGCGCACGCCATCCTTGAGCATCCCGGTAAGCGCCGGGCGGGCCGCCTGGAGCGCGGGGGCCAGCCCGAACAGCAGCCCCAGCACCAGGGTGATGCCGCCGGTAAAGAGCAGCACCGAGCCGTCGACCCCGACCGCGTCCATTCGCGGCAGGTTGATCGGGTTGCTGGCGACCAGACCACGCACCGCGCCGTACGCCAGGAGCAGCCCGCCGGCCCCGCCGATCAACGACAGCAGCACGCTCTCGGTGAGAAGCTGCCGGGCCAGGCGCCAGCGTCCCGCACCCATGGCGGTACGGATGGCGATTTCCCGTTGCCGCGCCGCGGCGCGGGCCAAGAGCAGGTTGGCAAGATTGGCACAGGCAATGAGCAGCACGAACCCGACGGCGCCCATCAGGACCAGGAGCGCGGGGCGGACGTTGCCGACTACCTGCTCGGTAGCGGCTTTGGAATAGAGGCCCCAGTCCGAGTCCCGGTTGGCACCCTGGTTCTCGCGCACCTGCACCGCCAGTCGATCGAGATCCTTCTGCGCGGCATCGATGGCTACGCCCGGTTTGAGCCGCGCCACCATCGCCAGCCATTCGCAACCCCAGC
>JAYUAL010000117.1:0-5459 GCA_043741355.1 Gemmatimonadales bacterium
ATCCCGGGCAGGCCTCGGCGCATCCATTCCTGCGCCGTTCGATTCCCGCGGCATCCGACACGCTCGCAATCGCCCCGTCTCAACTCCGGCTGGTCTTCAGCGAGCCGATCGAGCTCCGGTTCGCCAGGGTGCTTTTGCTGGGTCCCGATGGGGCGCCCGCCTCGCTCGGAGCGCTGGCGATCGTGCCGGACTCGCTGGGAATCGTAATTGCCCCGATCAACGGCCTGCTCCCGCGGGGTGGATACATCGTCCGCTGGCAGGCCGCGGGTGATGATGGCCATGTCGTCCGGGGCGAGTATGCCTTTACCGTGACGGAAAAACGTGGGGGCGGAGAGCCGGCTGGGGAGGTGGCGGCGCCGCACTCCGGAACCAGTCCCCGGGCCGCCCACACCGCCTCGCCGCGCATCGCAGGGGCGTTTGACGCGGGCAGTTTCTGGTTCGTCGGTTTGCGCTGGCTGATGTACCTTGGCCTGCTCGGCATCATTGGCAGTGTGGTGTTTCAGCTGGTCGTCCTTTCCCTGGTGCGACGCCGGGGCGGTGAATCCGGCCAGCGTCTGGCCGAGGTGGTTCGGGCTCGTGCGGGCGGGGTGGGGCGCGCCGGCGCGGTCGCTCTGCTCCTCTCGGTGCCGGGCAGGTTGATCGCCCAATCAGTGGCCATGCATGGCCCGGGAGCTTCATTCGATTCCTCGCTGGTGACCGGCATGCTCGTGCACACGATGTGGGGCTGGAGCTGGCTCGCGCAGCTCGGCGCGGGCATCCTGGCATACGCCGGCCTCAGCCGCGCAAGCAGAGAGCGGGGCGGGTGGGGATTGGCCGCCGGTGCGGCGGTGGTGCTGGCCTTCACGCCGGCCTTCGCGGGACATGCGATCGCCGCCGAGCGCTGGATCCCGGTGGCGGTGCTCTCGGACGGCATCCACGTCCTGGGGGCAGCGGGCTGGCTCGGGACCCTCGCCGTCCTGGTCATCGTCGGCATTCCGGCGGCACTGAGGATGGAGGAGCCCCACCGCGGGCCCGCCGCCGCGGACCTCGTCAACGCATTCTCGCCGGTGGCGCTGGTGGGCGCGGGAACGGCGGCCGCCACGGGCGTCCTCGCGGCGGTGATCCACATCGGGCGCGTGACCGACCTCTGGCGGACCGAGTACGGCCAGGTCCTCCTCCTCAAGCTGGCGGTACTCTCGATGGTCGCAGGGACCGGCGCGTTCAACTGGCGGAAGGTCCGGCCGGTGCTCGGGGATGAGCTCGGCGCCCGGCGTATTCGCCGTTCCGCGACGATCGAGGTCGCGGTCGCCACCGTTGTGTTGCTGATTACCGCGGTACTCGTCGCTCTTCCAACGCCGATGGCCGCGCGCGGACCGTGATGGCGCTTGCTTCCATTTTACTCTTATTACCAGGATACCCAATGGCTACGTTGCCAAGCCCCAGACATTCCAGCGCCCCGTCGTGGCGCATTGTTGGAACGGTTGCATTGCTCTTCGCCGCAGCGTGCGGCCCGAAGGCCGAAGCACCGAAACCCGCCGCCACCGATTCCGTTGCCGGGGTCGCTTCGGATACCTCGGGGATGGCCAAGATGCCCGGGATGGCGATGACCGGCGATCCGGACCACGACTTCGTCCGGATGATGGGCGATCACCACAAAGGCCTCATTGCCATGGCCCACGAAGCGATGGAAGCAGACCGGGGAACCGCGGAATCACGGTCGGATGGCCAGAAGCTCGATGCCAAGCAGGACGGGGAACTCGAGCAGATGGTGAAGATGCTGGAGGCAAGCTGGAAAGACCCCTACAATCCGAAAGCCATGCCCGCAGACCTGGCGACGGTCGATGCTCTCAAGCAGGAGTCCGGCCAGGCCTTTGCATCGCAGTTCTACCGGAATGTCGTCGCCCACCACCGCCGGGCCATTACAATGATCGACGAGTACCTGCCGAAGGCGGTACGCGCCGATGTGAAGGCGATGGCCGAGAAAATGAGACGGGATCAGCTTGCCGAAATCGCCGAATTCGGGCGCAAGGCAGGCACCCCGTGAGGTTCCCAATGCGCCACCCCGCAACGCGCCGCCTCGCGCCGCCGGTCCTCGCCGCCCTCGCCATCGTGCTCACGGTCGGAGTGCTGTCCGCACACGACTTCTGGATTGTCCCCGACGCCTTTCAAGTTGCGGCGGGCGGCACGATCGAAGTCCGGGGCCAGACCAGCGTGAAATTTCCGACCAGCCAAAGCGCCGTCGCTCCGGATCGGGTCGCCGAAGCCCGGCTGGTCGGCGCCACCAGCGACGAGCGTCTGACCGATCTGACGACCAGCGGCAAGTCGCTCCTGATCCGCCATCGTCCCACCGCTCCGGGGCAGCGCATCGTGGCGGTGGCGCTTGCTTCCCGCTCGGCCCGCACGACCCCCGAGCGCCTGCAGCGTTACATCGCGCTGGAGGGTGCGCCGGAGCTGGCCGAGCGGTACGCACGGGAGGGTTCGTACCCCAAGACCGATAGCGTGACTCAGATCTCGGCGAAGTTTGCCAAGACGATGGTTGAGATCGGCCGGGACGGACCCCGTGCCTTCGGCATCGCCGTCGGACACGGTCTGGAACTGGTTCCGGTCAACGATCCATCGGCGGTGCACGCCGGTGACACCCTCGTGGTGCGCCTGCTGTATCGCGGCCAGCCGGTCGCCGGCGCGCACCTGCACGCGGGCGCCGCGGCCCCCGGCGTCACCGCGACGAGCGATTCGGCCCAGGCGGCGGCCCCGGCGGGGAAGGATCTTGCAGTCGAGACGGGGCCGGACGGTGTTGCGCGAGTCGTGGTGGCCGCGAACGGCCTGTGGAACGTGCGCGCGCTGCACGCCGCACCAGCCCCGGACGGCCCAGGCGGGGGGAACGGTGCGTGGGAGGTGTTCTTCGCCACGATGGTGTTCTCGGTGAGCCCCCGGAACGCGCACTGAGCCGTGCGGGGCGGTAGCCAAACCCGAACTTCCTCGAGAAGGAGCGACAATGTTTACTCTTCGGTTTTTCCGCGTTCGCGCCCTGCTGGTTCTCGGTGCCGGATCGGCGCTCGCCGTCGGCGCCGCCGCCCAATCTCCTGAGACCGCGGTGCGGGCGGCAGTGGAGGCTTACAACAGCGCCATGCTGACGAAAAACCTGCCTGCGCTGAAGGCGCTGTTGGCGCCGGATATCGTGCTGTACGAGCACAGCGTCCGGAACATCGGGTTGGACGATGTGTGGGAGCATCACCTGAAGCCTGAGGTGTCGGCCTTCGAGAACATGCGCGCCGAGTTCACCGACGTGCGCGTCTCCGCCACGGCGGAGATGGCGCTGGTGACGCGGCAATACTCGATTCAGGCGATGATGAACGGAAAGCCGATCGATGCCAAGGGGAACGAAACGATGGTCTGGGTGCACCGTGAGGGGGCCTGGCGGGTGGCGCACATTCACTACTCCCACCCCTGTCCGCGGCCGCACCAACAATAATTTCATTCACCCGATGCACATGCACGGGGGCCCGTTCACGGTGGTGGCGCGCGACGGCATCATGCTGGCCCCGTCGGCCCGCTTCGAGGCAGACGTCATCAACGTCGGCCCGGGGCAGCGCTACGACGTGATTTGGCCGGCTCGGGAGCCCGGCAAGTGGATCCTGCACTGCCACATTCCGCACCACACCCTGAACAACAACGTGGAGGAGCAGGGCGCCGGGGGACTCACGCTCCTGGTGGAAGTGGCCCGGTGACGCTGGATTCGCGCGCGAACGCGGAGTCGCTCCCGCCCTGCGGCTGCGGCTCGCCCGGCTCGGCCGACCCTTCGGTCTGCTATTGCGGGGTCGAGGATCTGCTCCGCATTCTCCGGCGCCGATACTCGCTGGCCGTAATGAACGCCATCCACTCCCACTCACCGGCGCGATTTCACCAGATCGCCACGGCGCTCCCCAAAGCCAGCAGCTCCACGCTGGCCGAGATGCTCCGTTCACTCGAAGCGGCGAATCTGATTCAGCGGAGGTCCGGGGCGGCGGAAACCGAGGGTCAGCCTACCTATCTGTTGAACGCTTCCGGAGCCCGGCTGCTGAGCCGACTCCGGCGGCTCCTCGGGGAGGTTCACGGGGATTAATTCCGGACACTTCGATAGATCGAAGTGAGGTTGCCCCTCCCGATTTCGTAACCTATATCTATATACAGATATACAGATCACAGTTTGACGGTCGCGCGGTCTTTCCCCAGTCCCACGATGGCCCACCGGAAAGGTGGGGAGATGGTCGAGCGACGAGTCGTCGCGATTCGCGGAATCGTGCAGGGTGTCGGGTTCCGGCCTTTCATCCAAGGCTTGGCCGCGTCGTTCGACCTGCGCGGCCACGTCCGCAATGATACCGCCGGCGTGGTGGTGGATGTCGAGGGCCGGGGTGAGTGCATCGACGGCTTCCTGGCGGAGCTTCGCACCGCCCCGCCTCCGCTCGCGGTGATCGACTCCATCTCGATCGAGGCCGCTCCTCCCGCCGACCATTCCGGCTTTGCGGTGGCCCCCAGCGACCGGTCGGGCCCGCCCACCGCGCTGGTGTCTCCCGACGCCGCCACATGCAACGCGTGCCTTGCCGAGTTGTTTGATCCCCTCAATCGGCGGTATCGGCACGCCTTCATTTCCTGCACCCACTGCGGCCCCCGCTTCACCATCGTCCGTCAAATCCCCTACGATCGCCCCCGAACGACAATGGCCGGGTTTCCGATGTGCCCGTCCTGCCTGCGGGAATACGAAGACAGCACCGACCGCCGATTCCACGCTCAGCCGATTGCCTGCCTCGGCTGCGGGCCCACCCTCGCCTTCCGGGTCGCCGGGGCACCGGATGTCGCAGTGAAGGGAGACTCCGCGCTGACGCTGGCGGTCGCGGCGCTCACCGAAGGCAAGATTGTCGCGATCAAGGGGCTGGGCGGATACCACCTCTGCTGCGATGCGCTGAACCAGACGGCGGTGCGGCGGCTTCGCGACCGGAAACACCGTGAGGGCAAGCCGCTGGCGATCATGGTGAAGGATCTCGACACCGCGCGCAGAGCGGTGACCGTGAGCCCCGCCGAAGCCGAGATGCTCGCCTCGGCGGCCCGGCCCATCGTGCTCCTTGGCACGCGCTCCGGGGGCGGCATCGCCGAGTCGGTGGCGCCCGGCATGGCGACACTCGGGGTGATGCTCGCCTACACGCCATTGCACCATCTCCTGCTGTCCGATTTCGACCTCCCGGTCGTCATGACCAGCGGGAACCGGAGCGACGAGCCGATCGCGTATGAAGACGCCGACGCGCTTGAGCGGCTGAGCGGCGTCGCGGACTACTTTCTCACCCACGACCGGGTCATCGCCACCCGCTGCGACGACAGCGTGATGCGAATGGTGCGGGGCGGGCCCACGTTTTCCCGGCGCTCCCGCGGCCATGCCCCGCGGCCCCTCCGACTTGGGGTGACATTCCCGGCGCCAGTACTCGCGCTCGGCGGGCATCTCAAGAACA
>JAYUAL010000118.1:0-5454 GCA_043741355.1 Gemmatimonadales bacterium
GCTTCATAGCCGCGTCGCGGCGTCAACGGCGATGGCGGACTTGCTGGGAAGGCCGAACTGGGTGTTCCCGGCCGCGTCGATCCCGATCGAAACCCCGGCGCAGAAGGTGCCAATTCGACCGCCGGTCAGAAGATCACAGTACGTCCCTTGCGGCAGGCCGGTCCCGGTGACGACCGTCACGGTGGCGCTCTCGTCGTTGAGGGCCACGAAGCCCTTGTCCCCGCGCGAGAATGCGATGGCGTTGGCGCCGTTGTCCCACCAGCGGGTGATGTCGGTTCCGGCGACGGCGCGGCGGAAGCCCACCATGTTCCGGATGTACGGATCGCGGTGCTCGCACACCCACTGGCCGATCGTGGCCGTCTCCAGGCTCGAGGCGCAGGTCACATCCCTGGTGTTCCCGCCGGCATCGGACGGCGGACCCATCGCATTCCCGGTCGGGCAGTCGAACGCGAAGCTCGACAGGATCGAGGGATAGCCGTAGGGCTGCGCCAGCATCCACACGTTCGCCAGGCGAAAGGTCTTGCCGTCGCGGTAGCTGATGCCGCAACTGTGCTGGGTATCGTGGTTCTGGAGAAACACCACCGCCTTGTCGGAGGGCATCAGTCCCCATGCCACCGCGGAGAACTGGTTGCCGGGCGTGCCGTTGGGATTGAGCTGCGCGATGTATTCGCCGCCCACGCTCCGGAACTTGTTGCCGACACCGACGAATGTGAATTCGGTGATGTCGGCGGCGCCGCCCGAGCCGTAACCCTCGCCGTAGTAGTCGCGGGGCGCCAGCGCCTCGCCGCCCCCACCGATCACTTCGAGGAAAAAATACGGCAGCGGCTTGCCCTCGCCGACGAGCGTGGTGTTGACCCGGGCGATGATATCGTCGAGCTCCACCTGCTGAATGTGCTTGGCCGCGTCGATCCGAAACCCCGCCACACCCAGCCGCCCCAGCATGATCAGGTAGTCGGCGATCTTCTGCCGTACCGTGGCCAGTCCCGTGTTGAGGTCCGGCAGCGAGAGCAGCTCGCAGTCCTGAACATTCGCGGCGCTCTGGTAGTTGTTCAGCGCGCAGGGGGTATGAAAATCCGCCTGGGTGTACAGACCGGGGTAGGCGTACTTCGAGTAGCTGGTGCCGTTGCTCCCGACGCCGGGGCTGGGGAAGTTGGTCATGTGATTGATCACGGCGTCTACGATGATGCCTACCCCGGCCGCCCTGCAGCGGGTCACCATGCTCCCGAACTCGGCCCCGGTGCCCGAGCGGCTCCGCGCGATGCTGTAGCTCACCGGCTGGTAGCGCTCGCTCCAGGGGTAGTTGGGCGGCTCGAGACTGTGCTCCTGCGGGGGCGAGACCTGCACGGCGGCAAATCCGGCCGGGCCGAGGACGCCCTCGCATTCGGCGGCGATATCGGTCCACTTCCAGTCGAACAGGTGCACCGACACGTCCCCGGCCGCCATGTGGCCGCTCGACCGGTACGTCGGCGCCAGGATGGGCCGGTCCGGGGGAGGCGTGCCCCCGCCCGACGGCGGGGTCACGGTCGAGGAGCCGCAGCCGGCCGAGAGCGCCAGCAACGCCGAGAGAAAAACCAGGGGACGGCAAAGCGAATGGGTCACCCGCCGGAAACTCGCGTGGTGACCCATAGGCTACCGACCTACCGACTTACCGACTTACCGTCCAACCGACCTCAATACCCCGGATTCTGTTTGAGGTTGGGGTTGGCCACCAGCTCGTTCGACGGAATCGGGTACAGGTTCAGGTATGCAGCGGTCGCCGCGCCGGCCTTGACGCCACCCTTCCAGGCCCACAGGTAGGTGCCTCCGGTGAAGACGCCGTACCGGATCAGGTCCATCCGGCGCTGACCTTCCCACAGGAACTCACGGCCCCGCTCGTCGAGCAGGAATTGGAGCGTAAGCTGAGGGTCGGTGATGTTGCCGCTGGCGTTCCCGAACGCGCGCTGCCGCAGCGCATTCACGTAGGTAAGCGCCTGGGCCCGGGTGCCGCCGCCGCCCCGCAGCACCGCCTCGGCGTAGATCAGGTAGGCGTCGGCCAGCCTGAAGATCGGGAAGTCGGTGTCCGCGAACGAGGGGTTCGAGCCCGGCGCCCCGGTCGAGGTGCGATTGGAGAATTTGGGCGCCTTGATCCCGTCGTCGAAGTTGCCGATGCTGTTGATGGCAACCCCGTTCCCCACGGCGGCAAAATAGGAATTGCGGGTATCGCCGGCCGTAAAGCGGTTGAAGGCCTCCGGCTTCACGCGGAGTCCGTACCAGCAGCCGTCAACGCCGTAATCGGAAGGGTTCATGCTCCCGCCGCAGGAGGCGTGGATCAGGAAGTTGGTGCTGCCGTAGGTCTGGGTCTTGAGCCCGTCTTCCGGCACCGCGAAAATGATCTCGGGCGACGTATGGTTATCGGCCTGGAACATCCGGCGGTAGTTGGGATCGATGGTGTAGGGGCCCGCGATGGCGGCCTGCGCCGCGGCCAGCGCCCCGGCGTAGTTCGCGGTGCCGGCGTAGACCGCCGAGTTCAGGTAGACGTGGGCCAGCAGCATGGATGCCGCCGGGCCCGTGGCGCGGCCGTAGGTGGTCGGCCCGGGCAGCGGCAGATCGCCCCGGATGGAGGTCAGCTCGCTGACGATGAAGTCGTAGATCGCCTGGCGGGTGGCCTGCTGCGGCGGCGTGGCGCCGAGTGGGTCGGCTTCAGTCACCAGGGGAATGCTCCCGAACAGGTCGATCCCGTGCCAGTAGCTCAAGGCCCGAAGGAACCGTGCCTCGGCGCGGTACTGCTTGATGGTCGCGGCGACCGTGGCGCTGGTCTGGCCCCGCGCCGCCAGCTTGGCGTCCGAGGTCTGGCGGAGGAATTCGTTCGCCATCCCTACCTGGAAGTAGATCCGGTAGTACATCCCGTTGACGAACGGGTTGGTCGACCCCCAGCTCGACTGGATCAGCTCGGGAAGGCCCACGTCGCCCCAGGCGATGACGGCTTCGTCGCTCGGCAGCTCCTGGTGCTCCCAGTACAGGCGGATGTACTGGGAAAAGCCGCCGTCGATGCCCTGAATGTCGGTTTGGCCGTCTCCGCCCTGTTGCCCTCCGACGGCCAGTCCCGAGTACACCTTCGCGATGAAGGCCCGGTACGAGCTCACATCGCTGAAGATGTTGGCCTCGGTCACGGTGCTCTTCGGCTCTACCGTCAGGTTGGTGCACCCGGCCGCGCCCAGCAACAGCAGGGCGGCCGAGGCAGCGAGCGTCTTGCAGGTTCCGAGTTTCATAAGTCCATCCATTCTGAAATGGTCCATGGCGATTCGGTTAGAACCGCAAGCTCAAGCCGCCGGTGAACGTACGCGCACGTGGATAGATGTTGTTGTCGATGCCATTCAGCCCGGCGGTCGGATCGACGCCGCTGTAACCCGTGATGGTGAACGCGTTCTGCACGGTGGCGAAGAGCCGCACCGGCTGGGTCCGGTACTTGAACGAATAGGCCAAGGTCAGGTTGTCCATCCGCAGGAAGGACGCCTTTTCTACGTAGTAATCTGACAGGTACTGGGGGGTCACGAAACCGGTCGTCAGAACCGAGGCATGCAGGTTGTACGGTGAGCCCCGGGTCACTTCCGAATAGGTGCCCAGGTTGGACGCTACGTTGTTGTAGACGTAGTTGCCCAGGTACGAACGCAGTGTGAAGCCGAAGTCGAAGGCGTGGTAGGTCAGGTAGGACGAATGGCTCAGCATCCACTTCGGCGCCGGATCGTGGAACGGGGCCCGGTCGTCCTGATTGATCTTGCCGTCCCCGTTGCGATCCACGTACATGTCGAGATCCTTGGTCGAATAAATCGGCTTGCCGTCCGCCCCGAGCTTGTGCTGGTACACATAGAAGGAGTTGATCGGGAAACCCGGCTGGAGCACCTGGATCGTGGTCCCCACGCCGCCGGCGATGCCGCCGGTCTGGATCTTGGACGCGGCGCCGGCAAACGGGTTGATGCTTACCAGCTGGTTGGTATTGTGGGAGGCGGTGAAATCGGCGGTCCAGGAAAGGCCGCGTCCCCGGGCCTCGATCAGCCGGGCGCTCAAGCCCAGCTCGATGCCCGTGTTCTTCATGCTGCCGATGTTGGTGGTGACGAAGTTCGACAGGTTGGTGCCGGCGGCGACCGGGACCGTGAAGATCAGGTCCTTGGTGTTCTTGGTGTACCAGTCGATGCTGCCGGTCACCCGCGAGTTCAGGAAGGTGAAGTCGGCGCCGATGTCGTAGGCGTTGGTCGCTTCCCACTTGATGCCGGGGTCGACCGCGCCGGGACGGATCGTCGGAACGAAAATGTTCCCGAACTGCGCCTGCGACTGGTCGGCCCCCAGCAGGTAGGCGGCAAACTGCTGGTAGTTCCCGAACGCCTGGTTGCCGGTCTTGGCCCAGGACGCCCGGAGCTTCAGGTCCGAGAAGAGCTTCTGGCCCTTGAGGAACGGCTCCTGGGAAATGCGCCAGCCCACCGACGCGGAGGGGAAGGTGCCCCACTGGTTGGTCGGCCCGAAGCGCGAGGAGCCGTCGCGGCGGACGCTCACGGCTACCAGGTACTTGTCGTTGACATTGTAGTTGACCCGTCCGAAGACCGAGATCAGCCGGCTTTCCTGGATATCCTGGAAGTTCACCACCGATCGCGCCGAGGTGACGCCGTTGCCGCCCAGCAGGTTGGTGCTGAGGCCGTTCGCCGAGTAGTAGGGATATTCGGCGTGTGACCAGCCGTACGAGTAGCCCCCGGTCACATCGATGACGCCGGGGATCGCGTTGAGTGCGGTCGAATAGTTCAGATAGGTGTCAAACCCGGTGTTGGCCTGGCTCTGGTTGGCACGGTAGTCGCTGCCGCCATTTCCGTTCTTGGTCTGGCCGTGCAGCGTGCTGGGATAGAACGACTGCCGGTCGGTCCGGGTCACGTCGTAGCTCACGTTGCCGTTGACCTTGAGCCCCTCGAGGAAGGGCAGCCGGTAGGCCGCCTGCACGTTCCCGACGCTCCGGTAGGTCAGTCCGCGGTCCGTCGCCAGATTCAGGAGCGCCACCGGGTTGTCCGGGGACTGGATGGAGTTGCCCGGCCAGTCGTAGTACCCGGTCGGAGTCGTCGCATCGAGGACCGGCTGGGTCGGCCCGAACTGGGCCGCGTTGGAGAGCACCCCGCCGGGCGTGAACAGATCCTTGGCGCGAGAGCCTCGGAGGTTGGCGCGCACATCCAGGCGGTCCTTGAAGAGCCGTTGCTGGAAGTTCAGCCCCAGCGAGATCCGCTCCGTCGTGGTGCCCTGGATGACGCCGTCCTGGTTGAGGTAGCCGGCCGACAGCCGGTAATTCATCCGGTCGTCCGCGCCCGAGACGGCAAAGTTGTGCTCCTGCCCGAAGGCGGTTCGATCCACCAGGCTGAACCAGTCGGTATTGGCATTGCCCAGCTGACCCACGTTCTGGGGCGCATACTGGGTCACCGCGGCCCGGTACTGGGCTGCGTT
>JAYUAL010000119.1:0-5452 GCA_043741355.1 Gemmatimonadales bacterium
CCGATGAGCGCCACGCCGAGCAGCAGCAGCCCGAACAGCAGCTCGCCCGACGTGCCCACGAAGACGAGGGCGGCCAGGAACGCGAGCCCGCCGAGAAAGATCAGCGGCATGTTGCCGAGCCCGATGCCGGTGAGCAGGGCCCAGAGCCCCGCGAGCGCGGCCGCAAATCCCCACTCGCGCCGGCGCATCATCGGATCGGCTGAAGGCCGCTGGCGGAGCTCCGCCACCACGAAGGCCACCGCTGCGGGGCCGACCAGCAGCCCGAGCAGGTGGTTCCCGATCGCGATGCCCAGAAAAAATCCCACCAGCAGCAGATAGCGGGAGGCGCGCTCGGTGTGGCGGGTCGCCCGCCAGCGGAGCAGCAGCCAGCAGACCGCCGCGATGGTAAACGTGGCGACGGCGTACACCTCGGTCTCGTTGCTGTTGAGCCAGTTGGTGAAGCCGAAGGCAGCGATCAGCGCTCCCGCTGCGCCGGCGGCCGTCTGCAGCACCGCGCGGCCCCGGGGTTCCATCTCGTCGAGGTAGCGCCCGGCCGACTCCTGCAGCACCAGGAACCAGCAGCCCGCGCCCGCCGAGCTGAAGAGCGCGCTGAGGAGATTGGTGCGGAAGGCGAATTCCCCCACCGGAAAGACCATTCCCCAGACATGGCCCATCATCACGAACAGCGGCGTGCCGGGAGGATGGGGGATGCCCAGGATCTTCATCGCGGCGATGAACTCGCCCGCGTCCCAGAAAGTGACCGAGGGCGCCAGCGAAACGAAGTACCCGAGCAAGACCACGAGCGAGATGGCGAGGGCCGCGCGGTACGGCGGACGGGCGGCTGCGATGGCGGTCATCGCGGGCGGGTGGCCTCCGCCAGCACCAGCGCGTCTCGCGCCGGGCCCGGCTCGTGCACCCGGAACAGGCGGGCGCCGGCTTCCCAGGCGAGGGCGCAGGCGGCGGCGGTGGCGGTATCGCGCTCTTCCACGGGGCGGGCGGTGAGGGCACCGAGAAACCGCTTTCGGGACGGGCCTACCAGGATCGGGCGGCCGAAGACCCGGAGCGCGCCGAGGCCCCGCAAGAGCTCGACGTTCTGTTCCGGGGTCTTGCTGAAGCCCAGGCCCGGATCGATCACGATCCGCTCCCCCTGAAGCCCGGCATTCCTGGCGCGGTCCAGCGCCCCGGCCAGCTCTTCGATGACTCCCGACAGCACGCCGACCGGATATTCCGCGTGGGTGAGCGAGCCGAGCTCCTCAAAAGCTCCCCGGGAGTGCATGAGAATCACTCCCGCAGCACGCTCGGCGCAGAGCGCGGGCATCGCGGGATCCAGCCGGAGCCCGGAGACGTCGTTGACGATCGCGACCCCGAGAGCGAGCGCCTCGCGAGCCACGCCGGATTTGACCGTGTCGATGGAAAGCGGCAGGTCGGGAAAGCGGCGCTGCGCCGCCTCGATCACCGGCCGCACCCGGGAAAGCTCTTCTGCTTCGGAGACCGCGGCGGCCCCGGGGCGGGTGGACTCACCCCCGATATCGAGAATCGTCGCGCCGTCGGCTCGTAACCGATCAGCCTGCCGCATCGCCGCGTCAACGCCGACGTAGCGGCCCCCATCGCTGAACGAATCGGGCGTGACATTGAGAATGCCGATCAGTACCGGCCGGTCCAGCGAGATCGGGCCGCTCGCGGTCTGCCAGAGCAGCGGATCCTCGGCGGGCAGCGCGTGCCCCAGCGCCGTGGCCAGCTCGACCAGCGGCGCCGGACTGGTCCAGGGTCGCGCCAGGGCGGAAAGCCGGGCCCGCGGGCCGGCGAGCAGGGCCCAGTCCTCGCCGGTGATGATGTCCAGCCCGAGGCGCGATCCGGTGTGGACCAGCGCCTCGAGCGTCACCGGCTCCAGCTGAGTGAGATGAAACGCGAGTGATTCGAGACCTTCGGCGGTAGTGCGAGACAACTCGCCCTCCCATCCATGGGACAGGAGGGCGGCACGGACGGCGTCTTCGGACCGTCCGGGGAGCGGAACGAGCCTCACGCGCCGGCGGGTTCGGCCGGCGGGGCCCCAAGCATCGGCGTGCGGACCGCCGCCGGGCTAGCCCCGGTCTTGGACGGCGGCGGCAGCGGGGGCGGCGGTGCGGCGCGAGGCGGCAGCGGCTCGCCGCGATTGAGCAGCGCCATTTCCTCGCGGTCCAGGGTTTCCCGTTCCAGGAGCGCCACGGAGAAGCGGTCGAGCAGCTCGCGGTTCTGGCTCAGGATGCCTCGGGCCCGCTCGTAGGACTCGTCCACGATGCGCTTGACTTCCGAGTCCACCATTTGGGCCAGCGAATCGGAGACATCGCGGCGATGGCCGATTTCACGGCCGAGGAAGATTTCCTGCTCGCGATCGCCCACGGCGATGACGCCGATCTTGTCGCTCATGCCGAACTGGGTCACCATCCGCCGGGCGATGCCGGTGGCCTGCTCGATGTCGTTCGCCGCACCGGTGGTGACCTTTTCCGGGCCGAAGACCAGTTCTTCCGCCACCCGGCCTCCGAAGGCGCAGGCGAGCCGGCCCTCGAGCCAGTCCTTGGTGTAATTGTGCCGGTCTTCCTCGGGCAGCCAGACGGTGAGCCCCAGGGCCCGGCCCCGCGGGATGATCGTGACCTTGTGGAGCGGGTCGGAGCCGGGAAGCTTGAGCGACACGATCGCGTGGCCTGCCTCGTGGTACGCGGTGAGCTTCCGCTCGTCGTCGGTGAGCTGAAGGCTGCGCCGCTCGACCCCCAGCATCACCTTGTCCTTGGCGTCTTCGAAGTCCGACATGTCGACCAGGTTCTTGTTGCGTCGGGCCGCCAGCACCGCGGCCTCGTTCACCAGGTTGGCCAGGTCCGCGCCGGTGAGCCCCGGGGTGCCCTTGGCCAGGGTCTCGAGTCGCACGTCCGAGGAGAGCGGGATTTTCCGGGTATGCACCCGGAGGATGCCTTCCCTGCCCCGCACGTCGGGCGAGTCCACCACGATCATCCGGTCGAAGCGGCCCGGCCGCAGCAGCGCCGGGTCGAGCACGTCGGGACGGTTGGTCGCGGCGACCAGGATGACGCCGTCGTTGGACTCGAACCCGTCCATCTCCACCAGCAGCTGGTTCAGGGTCTGCTCCCGCTCGTCGTGACCGCCCCCCAGGCCGGCCCCGCGGTGGCGGCCCACCGCGTCGATCTCGTCGATGAAGATGATGCAGGGCGCGTGGGCCTTGCCCTGCTCGAAGAGATCCCGGACCCGCGAGGCGCCGACGCCGACGAACATTTCCACGAAGTCGGAGCCCGACATCGAGAAGAAGGGACGGCCAGCCTCTCCCGCGACTGCCTTGGCCAGCAGGGTCTTGCCGGTGCCGGGGGGACCGACCAGCAGCGCGCCCTTGGGCAGGCGGCCGCCCAGCCGGGTGAATTTCTGGGGGTCTTTCAGAAACTCGATGATTTCCTGCAGCTCTACCTTGGCCTCGTCGGCGCCTGCCACATCGGCGAACGTGACCTTGGGAGTATCCCCGGCCAGCAGCTTGGCCTTTGATTTTCCGAAGGAGAAGGCCCGGTTGCCGCCCGATTGCATCTGCCGGATCAGCACGAACCAGATCGCGAAGATCACGATCCAGGGGAGCATCGCGAGCAGGATCGACACGATGCCGCTCTTGGGCTCTTTGGCGGTGATGGTGACACCGGCCAGCTCGAGGCGCTTGAGCATCACGGCGTCATTGGCCACCGGCAACAGCACGGTGAAATTCCGCACCTGGGTGGTACCCGAAGGAATGGGCCGGCGAAACTCGCCTTTGACCTCCTTGCCGTTGAACACTTCGACCGACTTGATGTTTCCGGCATCGAGCTGCTGGCTGAACTCGGTGTAGTTGAGCTGGCCCGGAGCGCCCCGGGTCTTGCCCATCAACTGGACGATGGCCACCGCGAGCAGGGCGACGAGCAGCCAGAGCGCGAGGTTCTTGCTGAGGCCGGACCAATTGGGCATCTGGGGCTTCTGGGGCGGTCGCTGCTGCATCACATCAAGTCCGCGATAAAGGGGAGATGCCGGAAGTCTTCGGCGTGATCCAGCCCGTAACCGACCAGAAAGGCGGTGGGGGCCTGGAACCCGACGAACCGCACTTCGGGCATTGGTGCGTGCATCTCGACCTTGTCGAGCAGCGCGCATATAGACAAGGACGCCGGCGCCCGGTCCTTCAACACGCCGAGCAGGCGCCGTAAGGTGTTGCCGGTATCGACGATGTCCTCGACCAGCACGATATGCTTGCCCTCGAGGCGGGTTTCCGGGTCGTACAACAACCGCACGTGGCCGGACGACGTGGTGCCGGCGCCGTAGGAGCTGGCCACCAGGAAATCGACCTGAAGCGGCCGCTCGATTTTCCGCACCAGATCTCCCAGGAAGATGAAGCTTCCCTTGAGCAACCCAAGCACCAGCAAATCACCCTCGGGGTAGGCCCGGGTGATGTCGAGACCCAGCTCCGCCACCTTGGCCGCGATCGTCTCCTCGGTGTAGATGATCGACTTGACGGTGCGGCCCCCGGTGCGGCGGAGGACCTCAGGCGAGGTGGGCATCGATCCTCAGTGCCGGAGCGCCCGGCACGGGCACCCGATCGGCCGAGCGGATGACGCCGGGCACCCACACGATGCGGTCGCCCGCCTCGACTACCGGCCATGCGGCGCGCTGGCTCCGCGCGATCCGGGCATCCTGCATGCAGCGCACCACGAGTCTCCTTCCGGTGCCCCCCAGCGGACGGAGCAGATCTCCGGCACGCCAGGGCCGCACGATGTACGAGCCTTCCCCGAACCAACTGCTCGGCGGATTCCGCTCCAGCCGCTCAGGGGCAGGGCCACTGCACCAGGAAAAGCGCCAGCCGCCCGCGGTAAGCTCCCCCGACTGACCCCGGAGCGGCACCGGAGCCCATGGTACCGGATGCGTGGGACCCCGAAAGAGACGGAGGCGGCCAAACGAGAGCTCGGCCGCACACCCCGACCCCAGCTCCGCGACCGCCCCGCTCCGCCCTCCCATGAGCAGCCGCTCGATCCGGGCTGCCCGGGCCGGCCCCACCTGGATTCCTGCCCGGCGCCCCAAGGCGCCCAGCAAGGCCCGAAGAACGACCGAATCATACCCCTTGAGAGGGGTCGCAGCAACGGAAACCCCGCCCGGTTCGCGCGCTAATTCGAGCCCGGTCACCTGGTCCAGGAGCGCGTCCCATGCCGACCGATCGGCGGCCGCCTGGCGTCCCACGGCGAGCAGCCGCTGATCCACATCGGGCACCCGCTCCCTGAGCATCGGCAGGAGCCGGGTGCGGATCCAGGATCGCTGGTGCCGAGGGTCCCGATTGGCCGGATCCGCCCAGGCCTCCAGCCCTCGCTTACGCAGATGTTCGGCCAGCTCTTCGCGCCGGAACGGCAGGAGCGGGCGAACCAGTTTTCCGCGCCGGGGCGCGATCCCCGCCAAACCGGCGGGGCCCGATCCCTTGAGTGCCCGCATG
>JAYUAL010000120.1:0-2264 GCA_043741355.1 Gemmatimonadales bacterium
GCGGAGCTGCGGCGGGGCGGCGCGAACCCACCGAAGCCGACTCGCGGGGCCGCCGCGGGAAGCCCGGTCCTGGCGGCACCGGACGGCTGCAGGTCGAGAACCCCGGGGGTCGGTACGGCTGCGGGCCGCCCGCGAGGTGGGGAGGGGAGAGACGCCGGCCGGCGGCCTGGCAGCCGTAACGGGAACTCTGGTTGGCGGCCCCGCTGGAACCGGGAGTCTGGCGCGCGCTGCCCCGGAGATCACGGAGAATGCCGATGGATTGAGGTAGAGATACTGACAGGAGAGACCACCTCAAGAACTGACGAGACTGCGCCGCCTAACTACTAAGTGGACCGACATCCCGGGCCGCTCATCACGCACTAACATCACCCACCGCAGTCTATTCCGCCATTCCTGCCTCCATGCTCACCTCCAGGCGGTCCGCCGGGCTCCGGACCCCCCGACCACCCCGGTTCAACACGTGAGTGTAGATCATCGTGGTCGACACATCCCGGTGCCCCAAGAGCTCCTGCACCGTCCGGATGTCGTACCCGGCCTCGAGCAAATGGGTCGCGAAGGAGTGCCGCAGGGTATGACAGCTCGCCCGCTTCCCGATCCCGCTCGCCCGGACCGCTGCCGTCATGGCGCGCTGCACCGCCGACTCATGGAGGTGGTGCCGCCGGACCCGTCCGCTCTCCGGATGCCGGTAGGTCCGCCTCGCCGGGAAGACCCACTGCCACGGCCACGACGACCCCGCCTTGGGGTACTTGGCGTCCAGACCGCCCGGAACCTCGACCCATCCGCCGCCTTCCGCCACGTCCCGGTCATGCACCACCTTGACCCGCCCGAGATGCTCCCGAAGCGGCCCCCGCAGCGTCTCGGGAACCACCGTGACCCGGTCTTTGCCCCCCTTCCCCCGCCGGACCGTCAGCTCACCCCGCTCCAGGTCGAGGTCCTTGACCCGTACCATGAGGCACTCGGTCACCCGAAGTCCGCTGCCATACAGCAGCAGGCCCACCAGGCGATGGGTACCCCGAAGGAATCCCAGCACCCGCGCCACCTCCCCCGGGGTCAGCACCACCGGGAGCGTGGTGGGCACCCGCCCCCTTGGCAGACGCCCCAACGCCTCGAGCGACTGGCCCAGGACGTTGCGGTAGAGAAACAGCAGCGCGCTGAGGGCCTGCTGCTGGGTGGCCGCCGAGAGGTGGCGCTCGACCACCAGATGACTCAAGAACCGCCGCACCTCGGCGGGTCCCAGTTCGGCGGGGTGACGGAGGCCACAGAAACGGACGAACCGCTTGGTCCAGTAAACGTAGGCGGCTTCGGTGCGCCGGCTCAGATGCAGGAGGCGCAGGTTGGACTGCAACGATTGCAGGAGGGGCGACTTGTACCGCATACCGACCGGCCGGAAAGGACCCCGACAATATCGAGCTGCCGGTCCCAGCCGCCCGGATCAATGCGACCCGACTGGGGGCCGAATAACGCGGCGGCCGACGAGGGCGGACGAGTCGGTCGCGGCCGATGTCGCCGATCCGCGACCCGGCGGTTTAGAACAACTTCGCGACCTCCGGTTTCATGACCTTGCCCATGGCGTTGCGAGGCAGGGCGGCTACCGACCGGAGCGCTCGCGGCACCTTGTAGGGCGCGAGCCGCTCCCGCGCCCATGCCTGCAGCGCCTTGAGGGTGAGCTTCGCTCCCGGGGCCAGCTCCACCGCCGCGGAGACCCGCTCACCCCACTCGTCATCCGGAATCCCCACCACGGCGCATTCCGCGATCGCCGGGTGGGCTCGCAGCTCCTCTTCGATCTCCAGCGCCGACACCTTGAACCCGCCGGTCTTGATGATGTCCACGCTGCTCCGGCCCAGGATACGGTACGATCCATCTTCCATGGTCGCAGTGTCGCCGGTCCGGAACCAGCCGTCGCGGAACGCGGCTGCGGTGGCGTCGGAGCGCTGCCAGTACTCGAGGAACACGTTCGGCCCCCGCACTTCGATCTCGCCCGCGATACCGGACTCGACCGGGGCGCCTTGCTCGTTGACGATGCGCACCTCCACCCCCGGCAGCGGCGAGCCGACGAACCCTGCCCGGCGCTCACCCGCGAGCGGATTGGAAAGCGCCATGCCGAGCTCGGTCATCCCGTAGCGTTCCAGCAGGGTGTGGCCGCTGATTTCCCGCCATTGGGTCAGTGTCTGCACCGGCAGCGCCGCGGAGCCCGACACCATGAGCCGAAGCGTGCGGCAGGCCGCGGACATGCTCTCGCGGCGCTCCGGAGGCGCCGCCTCCCA
>JAYUAL010000121.1:0-2262 GCA_043741355.1 Gemmatimonadales bacterium
ACGGCGGCAAAGGTATCGTTACCTTCCCCGGTGGCAAAGTGCCCGGCAAAACAGCCCGCGGGGCGTAGCTCAGTCCGGTAGAGCGCCTGCTTTGGGAGCAGGAAGTCGTCGGTTCGAATCCGGCCGCCCCGATTTTCCCCAAATCTCACAGGACCTTACATGGCAGCCTTCCGGCGTCTCGTCGCGCTCGGTGCGGTGCTCGCATCGCCGACCGTAGTCCACGCCCAGCAGCCGGCCGATTCCGCCTACACCGCCCGGATCCGTGAGCTCACCCCCACCGACAAGCTCTGGAAGTTCACCACCGAGCTGGTGGACTACCTGCCGGCCTCCGCTACCGTCGAGGTCAACCGGCGGCCCGGGTGATCGTACAATTCCACGAGCGGCCGGACTCGCTGCTGGTGTCCGGCCTTCTGGTGGGTGGCGACGAGCTGGCCCGGAAGGCCGCGGTCGTGGATGCCCCGCTGGGCGCTGGTCACGTGGTCTATTTTGCCATCCGGCCGCTTTGGCGCTGGGAATCGCAGGGGACCTTCGCCATGGCGGTCAACGCGATTGCCAATTGGAACGTGCTGCGGTAGGGCATATCTTTTCTTCCACCTCGCGCCCGTAGCTCAGTTGGATAGAGCATCAGCCTTCTAAGCTGAGGGTCGTGCGTTCGAATCGCACCGGGCGCATCCTGATCTGCCCATCACCACGACGAGCCGCCCCCCGGCGCCGGCTCGGGCGCCCCCGCGCCCGGGCCTCCGCTCTCGGCGAGAAATACCCCACCCATGCTCCGAACCGGACGGCTGCCTCTGATTCTGTTCTTGATCGGCGCGGGTTCGGCGGCCGCCCAGGGGAACCCTCGTGAGCTGTCGGTGCCTCGAATCGACCAGCGCCCCATCATAGATGGGGTGCTGAACGAGGAGGTCTGGCGGAAGGCCGCTCGGCTGGAACACTGGGTCCAGACCCGCCCGGGCGACAATGCTGCTGCCGCCGCGCCGACCGTCGCCTACATCGCCTACGACCGTGATGCCCTCTACATCGCCATCGAAGCAACCGATGATCCGGCCCGGATGCGCTACCGGCTCCACGAGCGGGACGCGGTGGTCTCCCAGGGCCAGGACTACATCTCGCTCCGGATCGACACGTTCAACGATCGCCGCCGCGCCTTCGGCATCGCGGTCAACCCGCTGGGCATCCAGGGCGACGGCATCCAGATCGAGGGAGGCGAGTTCTCCGAATGGGACGGGATCTTCGACACGGCCGGCAAGGTCGGTCCCGCCGGTTATGTGATCGAAATCGCCATTCCCTTCAAGTCGCTCCGGTTCCCCCCGGCGGACCAGCAGCGTTGGGGCTTCGCCCTGACCCGGAGCTATGGCCGCGACGGCATGGAGGACACCCCCTGGCCTCGCAACCGCGATCTGGGATGCGACCTCTGCCAGATGATCACGCTCACCGGGATCCGGGATGTCGGCGCGTCGCGCAACATCGAGGTCAACCCGGCGGTGGTCGGCCGCGCCCAACGGCAGCGGCGGGGCATCGGCCGTCCCTACCAGCCCTGGTCGGCCAAGGGACAGTTCGGCGTCAACGCCAAAGTGGGCTTGAGCTCGGGCCTGACCCTCGACGGCACCTGGAATCCCGATTTCTCCCAGGTGGAGGCCGACGCGGGACAGCTGGAGCTCAACAACCGCTTCGCCCTGTTCTTCCCCGAGAAGCGTCCCTTCTTCCTCGAATCGACCGACATACTGGAATCGCGCTTTCCGATGCCGGGGCAGTTCGTGGAGTTCATCCCGCCGCCCATCAATCTGGTGTACACCCGGCGCATCGCCGACCCCGACGGCGGGCTCCGGCTCACCGGCAAGCTGGGCCGGGTCCGCCTCGCCACCATCGCCGCCTTGGACGCCGCCCCCGACTATCGCTTCGAAGACCCCATCGGCGGGATCGCCCCGAAGGCCCTCGACCCCTGGGCCGGCGAGCGCGTCAAGGTCGGTGTGGCGCGCGGCCGGGTGGACGTGCTCGCCGATGGATTCCTGGGAGGCACCTTCACTGTCCGCGAGTTCGGCGACGGTCATCAAATCACCGGCGCCTTCGATACCCGGCTCCGATTTGGCCGGAATACGGCCTTCCGCCTGATCGGGGCGGCCAGCGACACCCGAGAGGCTCAGGTCTTCGGACCGGTGCGGAGCCGGCTGGCGGCGGCGCTCGGTAGTGGCGCCGCGTTCAACGCGGCGCTCGACTCCATTCCCGCCGAGGCCCGCAACCTGGACGGCGGCGGCCGAACCG
>JAYUAL010000122.1:0-2260 GCA_043741355.1 Gemmatimonadales bacterium
AGGCTGGTGCTGTCGGGAGAGAGTTCGATGGCTACCAGAACCGGCCCGGGGGGGGGCGGAGGCGGTGGGGGGGGTGACGGCGGCGGCGGAGGTGGAGGCTGGGGGGAAGCGAGTACCATCACCAGCGCGGTGTCCGCGATGGAACCGCTCACGCCGGCGACCGCGGCGATGACCTGATAGACGCCTGGCGCGGCGGGCGCCTGATACCTGCCGTCCGCGCCGATCGTGCCGAGCGATGCTCCCCAGTTCGGGAATGCCAGCCGCAGCGAGCCATCCGAATAGCTTGCCCGCGCCAGGAAGACCTGCTCGGCATTGGGCGCCAGAGTTGCCGAGTCGGGTTCGATGGAGATGCTGACCAAAGTCGGAGCGGGCGGCGGGGGCGGCGGGGCCGGTGTTCGCACCGAGACGTGAGCGGAAGACACCAGGTCGGCCGCCCCTGCCCGGAGCCTGGCCCGAACATCGTAATCCCCATCGGTTGCCGCCCGGAAGAGCCCGGAGGCGTCGATAGTACCCCCCGAGGACTCGAAGCTCGCTCCCACAGCGGCCTGACTGTCTCCCCGAATGGTGATAGCGGCCGCACGGAATCAGATGGTGTCCGAAGAAGCGAGTTCGGCCGCGGCGGGGCTGATCCGGATCAGTACGATTGCGCTCGGATCAGGGTCGAGCCCCGCGGAAGGTGCGTCCGGTCGGCACGCCGCAACCGTCAGAAGACCAAACCGCAGGGCGAGCCTCGAAGAAGACGTTCCCATGGTTCCAATCTAGGGATACGGCCCTCTGTCAACAAGTCAAAAAAACGAACATCATGACATATCAACATTCATATTTGTGCACATAACTACATTAATATCAATTGATTATGTATTGTAATGAAGGTGCACTCTACACAATGTGCTGACAATTATTGAACGTGTTGGCGAATTTTCCCCAACGCAGGGGATCCATCGTCGGGCGACTGGGCAGTCCGGCAGCCGGTTGGTTGCGGCCGGGCAGGCTGCCGAGAGAACCGTCGGGTGAAACGCGTCCGGGTCACGGTCTCACGTCCTCCGGCCTGCTTGTCCTACCGTCCTGCCGTCCTACCGACTTACTTTCCCGACCCGTTTTGGAGTGGTGGCCGAGAGGCTTAAGGCACCGGTTTGCTAAACCGGCATAGGGGGAAACCTCTATCGAGGGTTCGAATCCCTCCCGCTCCGTTCCCCCCGCCAGGCCCCCAACTGTGACCGCTGCGTCTCCCGATGTGCTCGCCGAGCTCGCACCGCTACTGAACGACGTCTCGCTGGACGTTCCCTGGGAGCTGATCGAGCGATTCGCGACGCTCAAGCGCGAACATCCCGACGACGTACGCGCCGCGGCCCGGCTGATCGTGTCCCGGCTCGAATCCCACGGAGTTCCGGCCACCGTTCACGAGCCCGAGATCTTCCTGAGCCTGCCCGGGGCGGCACGGGTGGAGGCGGGGGAGAGGCGGTTCCGCGCCAAGCCACTCGCGATGAGCCGCTCGGTGCCGGATGGACTCACCGCGCCGCTGGTCTTTGCGCCCACGGCATTCGACCCCAACACCGACCAGGTCATCAGCGGCCCGATTCCGGTGGACACCAGTGCGGACCTGCGCGGAAAGCTGGTCCTGGCGCACGGATTCGGGATGTCATCGATGGCCCGCCACTTCGAGGAGCGCGGCGCGCTCGGGCTGATCGCGGTTCACCCCGGGAAGAATCCTCACTGGGGCATCTGCAGCACCGTATGGGGCTCTCCCGATCTCCACGATTTACCGCGCAAACCGAACTTCGTCGTGGTCTCGGTGAGTAATCCCGACGGGCTCGCCCTGATCGAGCTTGCTGCGCGGGGCGGCTCGGCCACCGTCACGGCATCGCTGGAGGAGGGCTGGTTCCCTTCCCCCATTCCGGTGGTGACGATTCCCGGTACCGAGGAGCCCGACAGCTTCGTGCTTCTGCACGGGCATTACGACGCGTGGGATGTCGGGGTGGGCGACAACGCCGTCGGCGACGCCACGATGCTCGAAATCGCCCGGGTGCTCTGGAAGCACCGGGCCTCCCTCAAACGATCGGTGCGCATTGCCTGGTGGCCCGGCCACTCGACCGGGCGGTACGCTGGAAGCACCTGGTTTGCCGACCACTATGCCATCGACCTCTACGAGAACTGTATCGCCCAGGTGAACTGCGACTCGCCCGGATGCCGGTGGGCCACCGAGTACATCGACGTCTCCTGGATGGCGGAAAGCGAGGAATGGGCCCAGCGGGTGATCCGG
>JAYUAL010000123.1:0-2259 GCA_043741355.1 Gemmatimonadales bacterium
CGTTGACTTTGGTGAGCCGGCCATCCTGCTCGGTGGAAAGAATATGAGCCCGCCGGGGGGACAGGTCTCCCAGTACGTCACCGAGGATTTCCGAAGGGGACCAGACCTCGACCGCCATGACCGGCTCCAGCAGCACCGGACGGGCCTTGGGCGTCACCGCCCGGAAGGCCAGGATGCCGGCCATCTTGAACGCCTGCTCGCTCGAATCGACGTCGTGGTAGGAGCCGAAGTAGCACTCGCAGCGGAAGTCGACGCACGGATACCCGGCAATCGGCCCCCGTTGCCTGGCCTCCTGTACGCCCTTGTCCACCGCCGGGATGAACTTGTTGGGAATTACGCCACCCACGATGTTGTCCACGAATTCGTAGCCCGACCCCCGCGGCATCGGTGAGATCCGGATGTGGCAATCGCCGTACTGCCCCCGGCCTCCGCTCTGCTTCTTGTGCTTGCCCTGCCCCTCGGCGGTGCCCCGGAAGGTTTCCCGGTAGGCGATTCGCGGCCGGGTGAGCTCGGCGTGCACGCCGTACTTGCGCGATAGCCGGCCCAGCAGGATTTCCAGGTGGCGCTCGCCCATCCCGTGCAGCAGGGTCTGGCCCAACTCCGAGTTGTACTCGAAGTGAAAGGTCGGATCCTCCTCGTGCAGCTTGTGGAGACCGGCAGCGAGCTTGTCTTCCTCGCCCCGTTGCTTGACCAGCACGGCGGACGTGGCTTCGCCCTCGGGAAATTCGATCGGCGGGAGGCGAACCGGATGATCCCGGCGGCTGAAGGTGTCGTTGGTGTGGGTGTCGCGGAGCTTGGCGACGGAGCCGATGTCTCCCGCGGAGAGCTCGCTGACCTCCTGGCGCTCCTTGCCCTGCTGCACCGACAGATGGTTCAGCTTTTCGGCCACGCTGTGCTCGGCGTTCCAGACTTCCTCCCCGGTCTTGAGGGTGCCGGCATAGAGCCGGAAAATCGAGACGTCGCCCACGTGGGGCTCCGACATCGTCTTGAACACCCGGCCCACCACCGGCGCGTTGACCGGCGGCGGGAGCTCCGAGGGCGCCGGAAACAGCTCGACCATTTCGGTCAGCAGGGCCCGAACCCCGTGCTGCAGCTCGCCGCTGCCGCAGAACAGGGGGACGATCTCGCCCGCCAGCATCGCTTTCTTCATCGCGGGCACCACCTCTTCCCGGGGAATGCTCTCGCCGGCCAGGTATTTTTCCAGCAGTGCATCGTCGGTGGCCGCCACCGCCTCGGTCATCTGCTCGGCGTAGCGGGCAAAGGCCTCCTGGTATTCGGGCGGGACCGGGACCTCCTCGTATTCGCCGGCCTTGGAGCCGGGCTTGAAGAGCTGGCAGGTCTGGGTGAAGAGGTTGATGATGCCGCGGAACGAGAGCCCGTCACCGACCGGGATTTCCACCGGCAGGACCTTGGGAGTCAGGCGCGCCTTGATGTCGTTGAAGACCCGCTCGAAATTCGCGTGGTCCTTGTCCATCCCCGAGACGAACAGGATCCGCGGCAGATGGTAGTGGTCGCAGGCCGCCCAGCATTTCTCGGTTCCCACCTCGACACCGCTCACCCCCGACAGCACCACGACCGCGGCGTCGGCGACCGAAAGGCCGCAGACCACTTCCCCGAAAAAATCAAGGTACCCCGGCGTGTCGAGCAGATTCACCTTGACACTCATCCACTCGGCGAAACCCACGCCAAGGGAAATGGAATGCTTGCGTTCAATTTCATCAGGGGAGGAATCGGTGAGCGTGCTGCCTTCCTTGATCGAACCGTGACGGCGGCTCGTGCCGGAGACGAAGGCGAGGGCATCGACCAGCGTGGTCTTGCCACTCGCTCCGTGACCGACAAAGGCCACATTCCGGATAGCGTCCGGGCCGTAAATCTTCACGGCCGCTCCTTTGGGCTCGGGATTCCCGATCATGCCCCCCGATGGAGCGTTTGTCAAACGGGCCTGCCGGTGGCGGGGGGAGCCGGCCCATCCATTGGATAGGCGGGTGGCCGATCGGGTGATAGATTTGACCATCATAGGTGACGCCGGCCATCGCGTCGCGGACCGCAGTTCCCCAGACCAGCAGTAGTTACCAAGCGGGCCATCACTCGGCCCCGGGAGACCGCTTCTGGCGGGGGACGACGGACCGGATCATGGCCGTATCCTGGCCGCGCGATTTTTCACCATCGGGCGGGGGGTACGGTCATTTCTCATTGGGGGTCCCCGTGAAGCGTGTGAGTGGCCCGACGCAAGTGATTGGTGCCAGCGAGGATACGTCG
>JAYUAL010000124.1:0-12478 GCA_043741355.1 Gemmatimonadales bacterium
AGATGAAAGCAAGAACGATCGGACTGACTCTGGCGCTGTGTTTTGTCGGAGTGGCAGTGAGCTTTGCCGCTGACCCGAATACCGGCACCTGGAAACTGAACGAGGCCAAGTCGAAGTTCAGTCCCGGGGCGCCGAAGAACCACACGGTGGTGTACGAGGTTGTGGGCGACAAGATGAAAGTCACGGTGGACGGCATCGACAGCGGCGGAAAGCCGACGCATAACGAGTGGACCGGCAAGTTCGACGGGAAAGAGTACGCGGTCACCGGCGATCCGACTTCAGACATGCGATCGTACAAGCGGATCAACGCCCGTACATTGGCGTTAACCGCCAAGCAGGGCGGCAAGGTCACCGGGACTGGCCGCATTGCCGTGTCGGCCGATGGCAAGACCCGAACGGTCACCACGAGCGGAACCGATTCGAAGGGCAAGAAGTTCACCGCCACCGCAGTGTACGACAAGCAGTAGGGGGAACTCCCCGAGGCCGAGAGCAACAGAGATGCCCTTCCGTTCAGTTCCGAGCGGGAGGGCATTTGGAAAAATGCCAGGAGAATCCCGATGGGTCGGGGAACGCCTTCACCTCGTCGTAGAGCGCGGTCCAGTTACCGGTGAGCACGTGCGCCGGGTGATGACGATGTCGATCTCCTTCGCCCCCGCCGCGACCGACGCCCCGATCTCCTCTGCCGGAGCCGCCGTCGTGCGGGCCGCGCTGTCCGGTGGAGTGTCCTCGGTGGACTTCAGGCTCACCGCCGGCCCTCCGGCGTATCTCGTCCAGCTCCACACAAATTCCGGGGCCTTCGTCAGCAGGCAGAACGGCAGCCGTCCCGCCGTCGATACCATTCCGGCCGGGGCGACCGTGGTGTGGACCCTCGATCCTTTCGACTATGACCTGCATGGCGTGATGTCCGTGGGAACTCCCTCGTTCCCGGGTGGTGGTGACTTCCCCTATGCGAACCCGTCGACCGTAAGGGCTCTGTTTACCACGCCGGGGATCTACAAGTATGAGGACCCCTACTCGGGCGCGGCAGGGATCATCGTGGTGCGGTAGGGCGGCAAGTGGCAGGGCTGGCTTGAAACCGAAAGAGGCTGCGACAATGACGGACAGACGGAGCCTTCGCCCGACGGATCCCAGGTGGGTCTTCACCCGCCGGTCGTTGTCCAGCAAGCTGACCTTGCTGGTGAAGGGCAAGCTGCCGAGAGCCGGTCGGTGATCCGGTCGGCCGCTTGCGCTATGCCGCCTGCCGCATCGAGCTGGTGAAGATCTGACTGCTCGACCCGGCGTTGTCGGCGTCCAGCTCCGCACCGCCCGCGGTGCCCTCTCACCTGGAGACTGAGCTCCGATGTCACGACGTCAGTTTTTCACACGGCGCGCGGTCACGCCCTGCCTGGCCGCGCTGATTCTCGGGGTCATCGCGGTCGAGTGGGACCGCGGAACCGCCACAGCGTCCGCGACGACCGCCGGCGGCTCGATGGTGCAGGGCGGGGCATCGTGCCCCCTCACGTCGGCCCAGCAGGTGAAGTCGATCGAGGCGTGGAACAAGATGATGCCGGTGTTTCGGCACCCGCGCTGCATCAACTGCCATGGCGCCATGCCCAAGCCGTTGCCGCAACGGGTTCAGGTTGGAGGAAAATGGCGCGGGGGCGCTACGATCCGGCACGCCGGGGTGGTGGATATGGACTCCACCGACAGCAACCGAACCTGCGAGGAATGCCACATGGAGGATTGGGGGGCCGCGCTATCGGCACCCAATTGGACGGACAAGACCGACATGGAGCTTTGCAGTTTGATGAAGAGTAGATTTAGCGCCCCAAGGTTCGTCGATCATATTCGCCGAGACTTGGGCGGTGTCCAGTTCATCAAGGCGGCATTCCGGGGAGAACGGGGCCTCGATGCAGGGGCACAGACCATCTACGAGGCCGAGACCGGAAAGACATTCAGGGCCGAGCCACCCCCGGGCACGCATGCGCAGCTGACGCAGCAGGCACAGGATTGGGTGACGGCCCAAGGGGGCTCGTTTGTTGGGGATGACGACTGCGGCTGCGTGCTGGAGAAGCTAGAGGTGCTCTTCCACTCCACCATGAAGGTCGCCAACCTGGGTCCCGGAAAGGAGACCAGCACCATCACCGGCGAGGGCAGCGTGATTCTCGACCTCATGCCGCCATCAGAGCTGGGCTTCGACGCCACCACGACGCCGCAGGGCGGCGTCGCGAAGATTGCCTGGTCGGATGTCACCACCACGAGGCCGGACCGCTGCGAGGTCAGCGTCAGGTGGAGTCCCCCGACCGATTTCAAGTTCCGGCTTGCGGTGTCATACAAGCCGACTCTGCGATTCTCCCTGGAAATCGTCAACGGGATCGACAAGCACACTGCCCGCGTGCTCTGCCCGGCCCGCATCACCGGCGCTTTGGTGGACGCATCGGCCGATGACATGATCGGCGGCATCTTCGGCGGTGCGTGGATGTCAATGCATGGTGCCCCGGGTGCCCAGCCGATGAGCGCCGGCGCGACCGCCCAGCCCTTGATGGGGCTGGGGGGCCCTACGCCCCCATCCCCGATCGACCTCGCGAAGCTCAAGGCGATGGATCCGGAAAGGCTCAAGGCGATGGTGGAGGCGATGAAAAACAACCCGTCACCGGCCGCCGCCGCAGCGCAAATGAAGGCGTTGATGAATCAGATGGTTCCCGGCGCGAGCCAGATGGCCGCCGCCGCTAAGAACAACTTCAGGTTCGCGATTCCAGACAACAAGTGGTGCAAGCTGGGAATCGGAACCGCGTTCCTGGCCCAGTGCGACATCAGCCAGATGCTCACAGTTTCGGACAACAAGGGATCCACCCAGACCATCACCGAGAGGACGACTATTACCATCGGGAAACCGAGGCCGTAACGACCACGCCGCCGGCATCGTCCATCGCGCCGGTGCCCACATCCCAGGAATCGATGTGCCCACCGAACACCACCACCTCGTCGGGCTTCTCCCGGCCCACGATCTCGCCCATCACGTTGCGGGAGGGCGACTCGCCTTCAACAGCGTTGACGCCACGAGCCAGATGTGGGCGTCGAAAGGCGCCGACCGCGGCACCACCTGGGTGAACCAGTGCCCGGACTCATCTGCTGTCACCAATATCCGGGTGCCGTTGGGTTGACCTGGCGCCGCCCAACTCGCCTGGCACTACCTTCCCCGGATGGCCATCCCATCCGAAGTCTGGCTCCGCGGCCCGATCGCCGGCATTGATCCGTTGCTCCAACCCGCCGCTCACGCTGTGATCCAAGTCGGCGAGGACGTTCTACCAATCGTCCAGGACCTCCCAAGTGCCCAGCTCTGGAGCCGGCCCGGTGGCGCCGCCTCGATCGGCTTTCATCTGGCGCATCTTCCCGGCAGCCTCGATCGGCTGCTTGCGTACTCGCGCGGCGCGAGTCTGTCCGACGGGCAGCTCGCCGCTCTCGCTGCCGAACGCACTATTCACGACGATCGCCCCGAGTTACCGCGCTTGCTGACCGCATTGGCAGCGGGGCTGGATGCGGCGATCTCCTATCTGTGCACCGTGTCCCGCGAGGATCTTCTGGAGCCACGAGAAGTCGGGCGGAAGCGCCTGCCGTCGACTACCTTGGGGCTGATCTTCCATGCGGCTGAGCATTCTTCTCGTCATGCTGGACAGATCGTGACCCTCGTCAAGGTGGTCCAGCAATAGCTCGTCCCGGCGCCGGTTACAGCCCAACCCGCGCTTGCTGCCGGCAGCCGAGCGCCGGCTCCGCCGGCGCGCGGGGGACAGGATCTGGGATCGGCCGGCGCGTCCCTCTCGCACCGCGCCGCGCGGCGCGAGGATGGCAGTTCACAAGGCCGGGGTATACCCGACTGACCCGTTTTGCCCGCGAAGGGATCGTACTCATGAAGCGGTTGTCCGCGGTCTGCGCAACACCGGCCGGCAACATGAACATGGCATTGTCGAACGCCCGAAGTGTGACCCTGGCACTGATGGCCGCGGGTGCGCTGCTGTCGGCCGGATGCAACAAACCGGCACCGGCGCCGCAAGCCAACGAGAGTCCCGGCACAACTCCGGCCGCACAATCCGCCCCCGCCGCCTTCGTCGGTACCGTGATGAAGGGGGGCGACACCGAGGCTTTGCGGAGCTACTTGAGGACCGTTCAGCCGATCGAGGCGAAGAAGTTTGCGGTGACGTGGACGCCGGCTACCGTGTCGATCAGTCGTGAGGCTGCGTTGCGGACGCTGCTGGCGGTGAGCCGTGACGGTGGGTCGTTCACGTTTGATTCTAGCGAGCCGATGCTGGCCCAGCTGCGGCCCGGCAGCATCCTCTTCGTGTGGGGAGTGGCGCTGCGCAAGGTGACCGCCGTCGAGGCGGGCGCGACGCAGACCGTCGTGCGCACTACCCTGGCGGCGCTGCAGGAAGCCATTGCCGAGGGAGACATTGAATTCGATCACAACGCCAGCCTGAGCAACTATATGGTGGTGCCGCGCGACATTCTGCCCCCGGCCACACCAGCCCAATCGGCCTCGGCGGGCCGAGCGAGCCAGAGGCCGCTGGCAATCCGGCTCGCAGCCTATGCCGGTGGTGGCAGCGGTGATGGCAAGGAGCCCGACCCGCCTCAGCCGCCGGATCCGGGAGTGATCAACGCAAATTTCTTCAAGGGCGAAGTGAAGGGCTTTGAATACACCCTGGCGTTTGTGCCGGGCGATGGCGGGCTCGATTTCGACTTCCAAATCCGAAAGACGGAAGAAGACAAGGGGCCGAAGGCCGACCCATCGGAGGATATGCGCAAAGCGGAGGAGAAGCGGAAGGAAGCGGCGAAGGAGGTGGACAAGACCGGCGGTGCACCCAAAGAAGCTCGCGAACGTCCCGGCCTCAAGGCGGGCAAAGAGTTGATGGATATCATCAGCGAGACGCTGGACATGCGCATCCAGGCGAAGGGCAAGTTGCAGGGCGTCAGTGGCTCCGACAAGATCCCGATCTCCGCTCGCCTGGTTATTCAAGGCGGTGGTGTGAGCCTTCTGCAATCGACTTTCCGGGATCTGTCCGGGACGGTGAACATCCAATACATCGTGCGCCGCGGCGAGATGACCACGCAGTGGATCGAAAAGGGCCTGCGACTTGACCTGCCCCTGACGTTCAACGTGCCGATCATCGTCGGCGGGCTGCCGCTGATGCTGGTGGTGGGCTTTGACCTGATCGCGCAGCCGGCCCTGACCACCAAGAAGGATTCCTTTCGAGGGGCGTTCACCTTCAAGTTCGGTGGTAGCGCCGGGCCAACGCTCAAGAAAGGAGTCGCCAGCGCCGCCGCAGAGATGGCCGGCGAAGGCGCATCCAAGGTAGCCGAGGCCAGCAGCATCGGTGTGTCGGCCGTGTTGGTGGCGCTGCAGGCGCCGCGGATCGGCTTGGGCATTGGGCTGTTCGGTGTTTCCACCATCGCCTATGTCGACATGGTCACGTCCACGACGGTGACCTCCGGCGGCACTCTGGGCATGTTTCCGTGCAGAACCTGGAATTCGACCTGGACCATGCATACGGGGATCAATGCCAAGATCGTGTTTCTCGAGAAGGACTTCAAAAAGGAAGTGCTGCGGAAAGCGTGGCACAAGACCGAACCGCCGATCAAGGCGTGCGAGCTCAAGGAGGACGAATGAGGTGGGCCTGGCATGTCCTGCTGTTGAGTGGGTCGGCGTTGCCGGTGGCCGCGCAGTCCGCGGAAGCGCGGCCCAAAGTCGCCCAGCCCACCGCGATCAGGCTGGTGCCGGACCTTGCGGTGATTTATGCCGAGCACGCAGTCAAGGGTGGTGACCGGGAAGTGGTGTTTCGGTTCGGTGCCGCCAGCCCCGACGGTACCAGGTGGAAGAATGCTGACTTACTCCCGGCAGGAGCAACAGTAGAGGAAGGGCGCACTGGGTCCTCGTTTGATCGCGCCGAGGATTTGCGCAGCGCGCGGCATATCGTGATGTGCTTCCATACCGCTCGCGGAGAAGCGACCTTTCCTGGCGCTACCCAGCGCGCTGTGTCTCGTGCCATATTCGACGAACTCCGAACCAAGGGAGAGAGCCCGATTGTTCTCGTTGACGCCAGCGCAGCCGAGGGTGGCTGCCAATCAGGCGGTGACGGGGGATTCAAGAATTTTCGCGGGACCATCAAGCGAATCGACAACGAAAATATGCGGGTGTTGGTAGACGGCGTTCCCGCGATGCTACGTACGCTTCATGCGAAGGGCACCGTCACAGCGCGCGAAGAAAGCGGCGATGTGGAATTCTGGTGGCTGGACGATGCCGACAACCGGCTCTTGCTCGGCTACCGTTTTGGGACGACGGCGTATCGCGTGGTGCGAATCGATCACCCCGTCCCGGACGCGGCAGCCGCCAACGCGGTTGCCGCGGCGCTGGCCGGCAAGACCTGTCGTGCCGAGCTGAACGGCATCCTGTTTCGCAGCGGCAGCGCCCAATTGCTCAGCACCTCACGTACGGCCATCGGAGCGATTGCCACCGCGCTCCAGTCTCACCCCGATTGGCGGGTCACCATTGAGGGGCATACGGACAACGTAGGTGGCGATGCCATCAACCGCGACTTGTCCGCGCGGCGCGCCGAGGCCGTAAAGGCGGAGTTGACGGCGCGCCATGGCATGGATGCATCGCGGATCAAGACGCAGGGATTTGGCTCCCTGCGCCCGATCGACAAGAACGAAACACTGGATGGTCGCGCCCACAATCGGCGGGTGGAAATCGCCCGGGTTTGTTGATCCCGAACATGGAGGCGGTATGAATTGGCGGATATTCACGCTCCTGATGACCGGATGGGTGGTGACGGGCTGCGGGCGGTCTGCGGGGCCCCCGTCTGCAAAAGCCGACCGTGCGATGGCGTCACAATCTTCGGCGCCGGCCGCGGCGACTGATCCATGTACATTGCTTGATCCCAAGGAAGTTGAGGCTGTGCTCGGGCCTCTGGCGGGCCCACCCTTCCGCACCCGACTCAATGAGGCGACTCCAGCGGAGGAGGGAGAGTCGTGTCGCTATGAGTCAACCGACTTGCACAGCATCGCCCTCGAAGCGGACTGGACCGGGGGCACCATGACGCTGAAGATGATGTCCCTGCCTGGCAAACTGGCGGGCGCAGCCAAGATGAAAGGTTCGATGCCGAAGGGTCTCCTGCCCGAGGATGTGTCGATCGCGGGCGAGTGGGACGAGGTGAGGGTGATCGGCTGCTGCAATCTCAACGCATTCCTGGGCGATGCCATGGTGGGCGTCGATTTCTCAGGATCGCGGGCCAGCGCGGAACAGGCTGTGGGATTGGTCAACAAGGCGTTGCTGCGTCTGGACAAGCGGATCGCTGTGGATGGAAGCGCCGGTCTTGCGGCGGCCCAGCAACGCATGGCGGCGCGCCCGAAAAAGCGAAAGGTGTGCGAACTAGTGACCCGTGCCGAAGCGGAAGCCATCGGTGGCCCGCTCGCCGAGGAGCCCACCGGAGACAACGCCGAGTGTCAGTACCGTTATGCCGTGAAGCCGGGGGCGAGGACGAATGACGTGGTGGTACTCAAGGTGCGATGGATTCAGGGATTTGGCACTTTTCGCGAAGACATCACAATGTCACAGAGCGTCGGCGCTTCCCTCGGGGTTGCATTCAAGGGAATCGACACCAGCCCGCCCGGCCCCTGGGATCAGGCGTCGGTGGTCATGAATAGCTTCTACGCCGTAAAGAAGGATGTACTGGTGACCGTTGAAGCCGGGTTACGACCGGACATGTCCGCAAAGATCGCTACGAAGGCGATCGAGAAATTGTGACGCCTCACGCGTCACGGATGTCCGGCATTCCGTCGAACAGCTCGTAGCGATTGCCGTCGTCGGGGAGTGCCAGCACCATCTCCCGGGTCCATTTCATGCCAGGATGCCTCAGCGCCGATACCGCAATACTCCCGCGATACCTTGCCTCCACGGCGTGGAGCCAATCTACCAGTTCATCGGTGACCTGCTCGCCCAGCCTGTCATAGAGCAGTTTCCACAAGCGAGCGGTACCGGCACGGCAGACTCCTGGTCGGGTCTGCCACACAATACAACGCGCGCTCCGGGGAACCTGTACCAAAACCAGTCCGCCAGCTCGATGATCGCGACCGGGGCCGCGGTCTCCGGAGCGCCCGCGGCCTCCCGTCGGCGCGCGCCCCGGGTCCGGCTGGCGTACCAGCCGTCGTAGCGGGTCATCACCTGGCCCGGATGGGGGAGGTGGGTGACCAGCCGGGCGAGGAAGTCGAGCGGGTCCACGGTCTCCGCCCCGGCTGTGGGCCCTTGCGCTTTGTCGGAGCGATAGGTCACCCGCTCGGTGGCCGGGTCGTAGGCGAGGCGTTCGAGCGCGACCGGATTCCGGGCGCAGTACCGCGCCAGCCGGAGGGCGCAGGCCCGGTCCTCCTCGGGGACCCCGACCCCGGTGTGGACCTGAAAGCCCGTGTGAGGCCACTGGAGCAGGGCTTGGGCTGGTTCGGGGTCGAAGAGGCCGCGGCGGACGAAGAGCCGGAGCACCGCCCGGCGAAACGCCTCGGTGAGCGCGGCGGGGTCATGGGTGGGCCAGCCGGGCCAGCGGACGAAGCTGCCGTCGGGCCGGAAGCCGCCGTCGGTGACGATCCGGTGGAGATGCGGGTGCCAGTTGGCGAGCGAGCCGTGGGTCGGGAGGCAGGCGATGATCCCGACTGGGAGGTCGGCCTCCCCGGTGGTGGCGCGGACGGCCGCGGCGACGGTGCGGGCGGCGCCCCGGGCGAGGTCGCCTCACAGACCCCGCCGGTAGAGACCGGAGGCCCGGAGCCGTTTGGGGAGGGTGAGCACGACCTGGCGGTGCGGCACCGGCGCAAGCAGGGTGTCGTCCAGCCACAGGCTCCACTGGGCGAGGCGTTTGGCGTGACAGCTGGGGCAGACATAGCGCGCCTTACAGGAGAAGGCGAGCAGGTACTCGTGGGCGCAGGCGTCGCAGCGAATGCGGGCGAAGCCGTGCTCGAGCACGCCGCAGGCGAGAAACTGGTCGACGACCTTGGGGATGACCGCGCGCCACTCGCCGTGGGTCGGGGCGAAGCGCTCGTCCCAGACGAGGCTCAGCTCCCGAAACCGCTGGTCGAGGAGCCGATACAGGGGAGACGCCCGGGGCCGGCGGGGGCGATAGACCCCGAGGAGCGGGTTCGGCGCTGGGGTACGATCGGTGACGGCGGGCGCCGCCATGGGTCCGCCCCGGTGGGTGGCCGAGGAGCATGGCGGGGCGCAGCCGGGTCATGCGGACCCGATCAACGCGAGTCGGATCGTTCTTATGGCGGCGGCCGTCGAATCCCGGCCACCCTCATCAAAGGCGGGCTCGGCATCGGCCTGGCATTGGTCAAACAGCTGGTCGAGCTCCACGATGGAACGATCACGGCAAAAAGCGAAGGGCTCGGCCGGGGGAGCGAGTTCATCGTGCGACTCCCGATACTCACCCGCCTGCCCGTGAGACTCGAGCGGCCCCCCGTTCCTGCGCACACCACCCGCACCCCCGCGCAGCGAATTCTCATCGTGGACGACAACCTCGATCAGGTCGATAGCCTCGCCATGTCGGAGCTGATGCTGACGCTCGGCTCCCTCTATCAGAAGCTGGGGAGGCTGGACCGCGCCGACAGCCTGTTCGAGGTCAGCCTCGCCGAGCGACGCCGTCGCGCCGGGCCGGGCGCGGCGGAGGTCGCGGACGCCCTGCTGTCGCTGGGCCTCCTCCGACTGGCCCAGGCGAAATTCGACGACGCCGAGCGCCTGATTCGCGAGGCCATCGCGATCGATTCCGCCACCCGGCCGCCGCAGCACGTGGCCCACGCCGCGGCGCGAACGGCGCTGGGCAAGGTCCAGGAGGAACAGGGCAACTACCCGGAGGCGATCGTCACCCTGGGCCATGTGCTCCGGCTGCACGCGGCGCTGGACAGTGGGTCGGTGGAGTACTGGGCGGCGGCGGCGGAGCTGGCCAACACTCATTCCCATGCGGGCAACTACGACACCGCGGATTCACTCAATCGCCTGGGTGGTTGCAAAGTTTCCCAAACGGTTCCTGCCGAAACAGTAAACCCTCGGGATACGCCAGCCGATCAGCCGGTAGTTGACGGTGATTCTTCCGCAAATATATTACGGGAAATACCGGAGTGCTAACGGGGAGGAGCAATGATGAACTCACGCGCTCAACGACAGCTCTGCACGCTTACCGGCCTCGCTCTTCTCGTCTCCGCTCTCGGTGCTCAGACTCCAGCACCGGCACGGTTCAAGGCGATCTTCGAGCCCGTGAGCTACCCGCAGGATCTCGAGCTGACCGACATCGTCTTCGTCAATGATTCGGTGGGGTGGGTGTCAGGTGCTGCGGGCACGATCCTCAACACGCGCAATGGCGGCAAGACGTGGACGGCGCAGCTCGGGGGCGACCCGCAGGGGGCGGACCGGCCGATCGCCCAACTCCGCTTCCTGAGCGACAAAATCGGATTCGCTGCGCAGAGCACCAATAGCGGTGATCATCGCCTCTACCGCACTACCGACGGTGAGACCTGGTCGGAGTCTGGGACGGTGGGGCAGCATCGTGGCGACTTCCAGTTTACCTCAGCCGAGAACGGTGTGTACCTCTATGGCAAGGAAATTCTTCATACGACGGACGGCGGCAAGAACTGGAAATCGGTCTACTCGTGCGATGTCAGCGTCGCCGTGAAGGGCCTCACCAAGAATGCAACGTGCCATCTCGAGAGCGTCGCTTTCCCGACTCCGCAGATTGGCTACGCTGTGAGCCGGAATCTGGAGCAGACCGCGTTCGTCATCGCGAAGAGTACCAACGGAGGGGCGGAGTGGACGGCTTGGACGATCCCGGACCCGGCAGCCAGCGCCGAGTACATCGTATTCACCGACGAGACCACTGGATTCGTCAGGATGTGGGGCGGAAAAATCTACTCGACGTCTGACGGCGGGAAAACATGGGCCGTGGTCGCCGGCCCTACGCTGGAGGGTGGCAAGGCCGCCAAGCTCAAGTTTGTGGATCGGGAGCTCGGCTGGGGGATGTCGCCCTACGGGTCCCTCACCTACACCGTGGATGGGGGGAAACGCTGGATGTCCCGCAAGCTGCAGTTCCCCGCCGGTATCAACGGGTTTTCCCTCACGTCGAGAAGCGGTGGATACGTCGCTGGTGAGCACGGCATGGTCTATCGCTACAGGATAGTGCCGATCAACTACAAGGCGGCCAACATGATCGACGCGCCGGCGATGCCCGCTCCATCCGCCCGGTGAAGGCGAACTGCGGGCTGAGTTGTGGTGCGCCGGCCACAGGTAGACTTCCCAGGGCATTCCGCGTGTGAACGGAGGAGGGCCTGTTGCTCAAGCGTATCCGGCCGGAGCACGGAATAGTCGCTGGTCTGCTCGTGTTATTCCTGGTTCTCGGCTGGCGGGGACGCGAACCGGCCGCCGTGGATGACGCGCTGACCTATATCGCCCTCAGCAAGTCGCTGGAACACGGCTCCTACCGCGAGATCTTCCGGGCCAGCGCCCCGCTGCACGTACAATATCCTCCCGCGTATCCCGCCTGGCTGGTGGTGGCGCGGCATGTGGTCGGCGAGCAGCATGATTCGCTTCGGGCGGCCACCCTGGTGCTGGTCGCGCTGAGTCTGCTGCTGTTCTACGGAGCGTCGCGACGCCTGCTGGGCATTCCGCTCGCCCTGGGCCTGTTGCTCCTGCTGGTGCTGAATCAACGGATCCTTGCGGTCGCGGGGTCGCTGTACTCCGATGGACCCTATCTGCTGGTCGCTACACTCGCCCTCGTGGGAGCATCAGTTCCCGAGGGCCCCGACCGCAAGCGGGTCGGCTGGGTCATCGCCCTTGCCTTGATCGCGTTCCTAACCCGGTCGGTCGGGATCACGCTCGTGTTCGGAGTCGGAGTCTGGCTCTGGTCCCGGCGGCGTGGCGCACTCGCCGCCTGGGCGGCCGCCTCCGTTCTGGTGGTGGGTGGATGGTTTGCCTACACGGTTCTGGCCCGGGCTCCCACGGTGCGGTCGTATTCCAGCGATTTCATGGGGACCGGGGCAGGCTCCGCCGGTCTGTTCTCCAGGCTGGCCCGGCGGGTGGCGAGCCATATCGTCGGGTACGGCCCCACCGACCTTCCCTATTCGCTCTCGCTGCCCACTATCCCAGGGACTCTGGTCGACAACCTGGCCTGGATGGGCATCCTGGCTGTGCTGCTGGGCGTGGGTATCGTGGTCCTCTGGCGTCAGTGGCGGGCTGCGGCCGCGTACCTGCTCGGCTACGTTGGGCTCCTGCTCCTCTGGCCCTGGCAGGACAGCCGGCTGCTTGCCGTGGTCATCCCCCTGGCGATGCTGACCTTTCTCCTGGGGGCGCGGCACCTGGCCGGGCGTCTTCGGCCCCCGGCGCGGGCTCCGGTGCTGGCTGGGCTGGTGCTGTTGCTGGTGATAGGTGCCGTCCGCGGCGTGGCCGAGCACTTGGCGCGCTATCCCGGCTGCGATCGGGACC
>JAYUAL010000125.1:0-12466 GCA_043741355.1 Gemmatimonadales bacterium
ACGATCACCGCCTCACTGAAGGCGTCGAGCAAGGCCTTCGCGAGTGGCGAAAACACGGAGGGGAGCGGAGTTGGGTGGTTGGGCGCCGTCATACTTCCGATCTACGGGTGAGCCCAGAATTTAGTTTCAGAAAGGAACCTCCGCCAGCACCGGCGTTCACGAAGGGAGCATCGGCAGGAATCCGATCCGGCTTGACATAGATGTTATAACATCTACATTGAACCATGGGTGCCATACCAGTGTCGTCGGAGTCGTCAAACCCATGAACGGTTTCCCGTCGTTCACGAAGGCTCCACCCGGGTTCCGGCTTCCCCCGAGCCTCACCTTGGGCCCGGTCCGGCTCGAAGTCGCGGACCTCGGCCGGTCGGTAGACTACTACCAGCAGGTTGTCGGACTGCGTCCGCTCGAACGGAGAGGGGCTCGGGCCACGCTGGCGGCGCAGCATGACAGTATGCCGCTGATCGAGCTCAACGAGCGGCGCGGCGCCATCCCCACACCGCGGCGCGGCAGGCTCGGCCTCTACCATTTTGCGCTCCTCCTGCCGCACCGCGCCGACCTGGGGCGCTTCCTCGCCCACCTCGCTTCGATCGGAGTTTTTCCGGGAATGTCCGACCATCTGGTCAGCGAGGCACTCTACTTGACCGATCCGGACGGGCTGGGAATCGAGGTGTACGCTGACCGTCCGCGAAGCGCCTGGCGCGTCGAGGGCTCCACCATCGCCATGGCGACCGATCCCCTGGATGTCGAAGATCTCCTCGCTGCCGCAGGCAGCACCTCGTGGTCCGGCGCACCGGCGGGCACCCGCATGGGGCATGTTCATCTGCACGTCGGAGACCTGGACCAGGCCGCGGCGTTCTTTCACGCTGGCCTGGGACTGGACCTGGTCGTGCTTGGGTTTCCTGGCGCGCTCTTCCTTTCCGCCGGCGGTTACCACCACCATCTGGGCACCAACACCTGGGCGGCCGGTGCGCCGCGCGCGAAAGAGGGTGACGCCCGGTTGCTGGAGTGGACCATCCGGTTGCCGGAGGCCGCCGCGGTGGACGGCGTCGCGGAGTCGCTCAGGGCAGGCGGGTTCGAGGTGGCGCGAGAAGGGAAGGATGCGGTGTCCAGGGATCCCTGGGGCACCGGAGTTCGGATCACCGCCCCGAACTAGGCGGCCTTGAGGGCCGCCCTGCGCCGCTGCTCGGCGATGATCACGATTGCCACGCCCAGGAAGATGGCCGCGCCGGCCAGAGCCACGCGCAGCGTCAGCTCCTCGCCCTGGAGCACCAGCGGCGCCACGGCCGTGGTGAAGAGGGGCTGCAGATAAATGAAGCTGGTCACCAGGGTCGGCGAGGCCCGCCGGAGCGACCAGAGATTCAGGAAATAGGTGACCGTGGTCGGAAACACCGTCATGTAGGCCAGCCAGAGCAGCAACGAAGTGTTCAGGTGCTCCGGGTGCACCGATCCGGCGGCATTCACTCCGAGGGGCAGGACCCCGATCAATCCCGTCAAGGTCAGGCAGAACGCTACCGTGACCGGCGAGTACCGCTCCAGCATTTGCTTGGACAGCAGGAATGCGAGCGCGTTGAAGGCCATCCCCAGCAGCACCAGCACATTGCCGAGGGCCACGTCGGGGGCGAGCGAGACCCGACCGGGACCGATGAGGTAGATCGTTCCCAGCGCAGCCACCGCCACCCCCGCCCATTTGAGCCCGCTCGGGCGATCCCCGAGCAAGGCCCAGCCGAAGACTACGGTGAAGATGGGAATCATCGGAATGAGGATCGCCGCGTTGATCGCGGTGGTACGGGTGAGTCCGAGCAGGATCAGCAACTGATTCCCCGCCCCACCCAGCACCCCCAACATCGCGAACTTGGCCCAGTCGGAGACGGTCTTGGGCGCCGTACCCTTCATGGCCCGATGCGCGATGAAGAAAACGATGGAGGCAACGACCATGCGGAGGGTAACGATCACCGGCGCGGGCACGATCGGCAGCAGGAACTTGCCGACGATGACGCCGCTGGCGTAGATCATCTGAACCAGGACCAGCGCGAGGATGACTCGCATTGACCTTTACTTTCAATGTGTTACGTTTGAATGTACGTTCAGTCAATCAGACTAGAAAGTGGAGGAGTAGTGAAAGACGCTATCCTCGGAGCCGCGATCGACGTGATTGCTCTTCACGGACTGAACAACTGGACAGTTGAGGAGGTGGCCAACCGGGCGCACTGCGCCAAGGGCCTTGTCAACTACCACTATCGCTCGAAACAGGACCTCCTGGTCCGCTCGGCGGAGACACTCCGGGACGACCGGTTTGCCAAGCGGCTCGCCGCGATTGCCGTTCCGGGCTCCGTGGCACTCGACCGCCTTTGGGCCGTGCTGCTCCAGGAAGTGGAGTCCGGCTGGTATGCTGCCTGGCTGAGCCTCCTGGCCTCGGACGGTCCGCTCCGAACGGCGGCGGCGGAGCGACCAGCCGACATGGAATCCTTCGCCCAGTCACTCAGCCGTTCCCTGGGGCTAGGCGACCAACTCCGCAGCCAGGCTCCCCTGATCCAGTCCGCTCTCGACGGCGTCCAGTTGCGCCTTCTGCAAGGTGCCTCTACCGGCGAGACAGAGGAAGCCTACCACCGGTTCTGGGTGGCGATGCTGGGGTGACGGTAGGACGCAAGGACGCAAGGACGCAAGGACGCACGGCAAGAAAACTCCCGGCAGTGGAGACCGGGAGCTATTCCCCTCGGATCTCATTGCGTCTTTGCGTCCTTGCGTCCTTGCGTCTACCGGATCCCTGCCGCCGTCCTGGGGGCCCCTGCCTGCCAGTACTGCCCCGCCAGCACCCGCTGCCGAGGCCAGATCTCGAGGTACGACGCCCGTTGCCGTCCAGAGAGAGTTTCGCCGCACTGAGCTGGTGTACATGACGCCGGCCTTTCCGACAAAAACAAAAGGGCGCGAGGCCTGCGGCTCGATTGCCGCTGCCCCACGCCGCATCCCACGGGACTGATTCCCCGGTTGATCGGATTTAGGTGGCCCGATTTACGGGCACCTCTTTCGCAGCACTAGATTAACATACCCAGAGAAAAGGCGCAAGGGTTGGGGCCGACCTGCGGGTCTGAGGGGTCACCCCCCGGTTTCCTGGACGGATGGAACCGTGACGTCTACAATGCCAAGGGCGTTGATTCCAGGAGGCTGCCCCCCATGCCGTGCTGGAGACGCTGGTGTTCGGGGTGCGGGCGCATCGCCCGGCTGAACGGAATGCTCAAAGCCCTGCCCACATCATCATCGCGGGAGGTGCGATCAGCTGAGGTCCGGGTCCATAGATGAAAGTTTTCGCATGTCCGGTGTACGGATATTGTACGGTGCAGATCGACCCTTGCCCGGTCCGATCGGGTGCTTATCTTGGGGCTACTCCCAGCCTGAACAGCTCCACCTCCGCCACGTGCAGACAACCATGAGAAACCGCTTTGGATTGGGCCTGGTCGGGCTCCTCGCGATCGCCGCCTGCGAGAACGCGCCCACCTCCTCCAGCCGCGTGCCGGACGGAAATCCGGGGCTGTCACCCGATGTGACCGCTCAGGCGCCCGGCTCGTACATCGTGGTGCTGGCGCCCGGGGCGCAGAACGTGGACACGCTGGCCGCGCAGGTCGCGCGGGCGCACGGAGGCGATGTCTCGGTGGTCTACCACGCGGCGCTCCGGGGTTTCGCGGGGCACTTCGTCTCCTCAGAAATCCCCGCGCTCCGGAACCACCCGGGGGTGGTCTATGTCGAGGCCGACGGGGTCATGAGCATCGTCACGACCCAGCTTGGCGCGACGTGGGGCATCGACCGCATCGACCAGCGCACCCTTCCGGTGAGCGGCACCTACGTCTACAACGCCACCGGGTCGGGCGTGCACGCGTACATCATCGACACCGGCATCCGCACGACTCATACGGAATTCGGCGGGCGGGCCTCGGGAGCGTTCACCGCCATCTCGGACACCAACGGCACCAACGACTGCAACGGCCACGGCACCCACGTGTCCGGCACGGTGGGAGGGGCCACCTACGGCGTCGCCAAGCAGGTCATCCTCCATGCCGTGCGGGTGCTGGGCTGCACCGGCAGCGGCTCGACCTCGGGCGTCATTGCCGGCGTCGACTGGGTCACGGCCAACCACCTGAGTCCCGCCGTGGCGAACATGAGCCTGGGCGGCTCTGCCTCGACCGCGCTCGACCAGGCGGTGCAGAACTCCATCGCGTCGGGAGTGACCTACGGTATCGCCGCCGGCAACAGCAACGCCAACGCCTGCAACTTTTCGCCGGCCCGGACTCCCGAAGCCATCACCGTCGGCGCCACCGATCAAACCGACACCCGGGCCTCGTTCTCCAATTTCGGCACCTGCCTCGACATCTTCGGCCCCGGCGTCGGCATCACCTCGGCGTGGAACGGCAGCGATATCCAGACCAATACCATCAGCGGCACCTCGATGGCCACACCGCACGTGGTGGGCGCCGCCGCGCTGTACCTGGAGGTCAACCCGAGCGCCACACCGCTCGCGGTCCGAAATGCCCTGGTGGACAACGCCACCACCGGCGTGGTGGTCAATCCGGGCACCGGCTCACCCAATTTGCTCCTGTACACCGGATTCATCACCGGGGGGCCGCCCAATCAGCCGCCGACGGCCGCGTTCACGGTCTCCTGCAACGGGCTCAACTGCACGCTGGATGCGAGTAACTCCACCGATGACGTCGGCATCGTGACTTATTCGTGGGACCTCGGCAAGGCACCCGACGGCACCGCGACGGGCAAGATCGTGAACACCAGCTACCCCCACACCGGATCGCGCACCGTGACCCTCACCGTCACCGACGGCGGCGGCCTCAGCAGCTCGACCTCGGTGACGTTCGTTGTTGGCGCGCCGGTCAACCAGCCGCCGACGGCGAGCTTTACCGTGTCGTGCACCAATCTGGTCTGCTCCTTCGACAGCAGCGGATCCACCGACGACAACGGCATCACGTCGCGAAGCTGGACCTTCGGGGATGGAGCCACCGCCGGAAATGTCGTCGTCGCGAACCGTACCTATGCCACCGCCGGCACGTATAACGTGTCGTTGACGGTCACCGATGGGGGCGGTCTCACGAACACCAAGACCGTGGCGGTCACCGTAACCGCGGCACCTCCACCGAACCAGCCGCCGGTCGCGGACTTTACGGTGTCGTGCAATTCCAGTTTCATCTGCACGCTGGACGGAACCGTGTCGACCGATGACGGCGGCGTAGTGCAGTGGGACTGGGACCTGGGCAAGTTCCCGGATCAGTTCGTGAGCGGAGCCGTGCAGTCGGGCGTAGACTACTACCACCCCGGGCCGCGGACCGTGAAGTTGACGGTTCGCGATGCCCAGGGACTCACCGGCACGATCACCAAGACGTTCCAGGTGCCGTAAGCAGCGGCGGGCCCTGCTCGCTCAACCCTGACCCTCCAAGCGAGCGACCGATGACTTGTCGTCGGTCGCTCGCTTGCGTCCAACCACCCGGTAGAACGCCCCGACCCCTAGGGCGATGGGGCGGGTCCAGGAAAAGCGGAGGAGCCGATTATAGGTCCTCGCCAGTGTCGCCCGGCGGGCTGACGCGACCGCAATCTCCCCCTCCGGAATCGACGGGATAAGGAATTGGATCTCGAATCGGGTGTTTTTCGTTACGAGGCGGCGCATCTCTCGCGTGCCCAGCAGCCGGGTAAACGCATAGGGAATTCCACTCCGCCATTCGGCGTAAGGTCTCTGCCACGATCGAGGAAGCCACCCCACCCCCCAAACTCCGACGTGGGGCTCCGCCGCGAGGCTGAACCGGTTGGGTGTCGCGAGGGCCACCACACCGCTCGGCTTAGTAACCCGGTCAATCTCGCGCAGATATGCGGCCTGGTCGCCCACGTGCTCGATCACGTCCAGTGATACGACCGCGGGGACAGCGTCGTCTGCGAGCGGCAACGCTTCGGCGAAACCGGCGGCGAGCACTGCGCTTCCCCCGGCCCTTTCGATGAACCGCTTCGCTACGACCAGCCACACCATCGAAACATCGATGCCGATTCCAGAGCGGCCTCCTTCTGCGCTCGCCGCGGCGAGCAGCATGCCCGAACCGCACCCCAAGTCCAGAAACGGACTCGTTGCCGTCGCATCATTCAGCCACCCAGTGATTTCGGGCTGTAGACGGCGGGACTCCTCCATGACCCGGCGGGTGCGAGACTCGACGTCTTTGACCTTGCGCCGCCGTACTACGCGGAAGACGTGCCGGACCACGTCTTCGAGCTCGTGGTGAGCCAGGTCCTCGGCGATGTGACGCGCGTGTTCCCGATCTTCATCACAGTCGATCCAGGCGGGCGCATCGATCCGCAAATCCGGAATGCCGGCGACCATTTGATATGTCACGTCACACGAGGCACAACGAACGGCGCTGGGCTGGGTGTCAAGGGTGCCGCGACACCGGGGGCAGCGCCAGATCATCCCTGGGTTCAAGGTTCCACTCCGAGGTCAGTGTGAGGTCCTCGGGTTACGATAACACCTCGGGTGGATCCTGGCGACGTGTCAGGTTCAACCAACGCTCCCCGCTAACGGCCGTCTTTACGCGGGGCAGGCCGCGCCTTAGATTGTGCCACCTACATCGGCCGAAGCCCTCCCCGAGAGACATCCGTGGCAATCGCCCCTGAAGTCGTGGGCGGTGCCGGTACCTTCCGACCCGAGAGAGCCAAGTGGGCACACCTTTCTCCCCAGAGCCTGACCCGTCGCCGGCAAATCAGCCAGACCACGACAAGGGGTTCTGGAACGAGAATTGGAAACGCGGGGAGAAAGGCGGTTATTCGCCGGACGCGGCCTCTTGGAATAATGAGCGAGAAGAGATGGTGATGGACTTCCTTCGCCCCTGGCTCCCGACGAGCGGCGTGGTGGCGGAAGTAGGCTGCGGAAAGGCGAGTCTGCTCGCCCGCATCGGTCGGGAGCGCAAGGTCGAGCTGGTGGCCGTCGATTACGCCGAGGAGGCATTGCGCCTGGTGCAGCAATCCGCCCAGGCCTTCGGGGTCCGCATCACCACCTATCTCGACGATGTGAACCACCTCAAGTTTCCGGACCGGAGCTTCGATTTCGTGCTGTCGGGCGGTTTGATGGAGCACTTCAAGGATCCGCGCCCGGCTCTCGCCGAAATGATCCGGGTGCTGAAGCCGGGCGGGGTGTTCTACGCGGGGGTGGTTCCTCGAAAGCTTTTTTCGCTGCATCGTCCCCTCCACCGCCTGCTCGGACCGCGGGTCTATCGGACGTCCCATGGGAGGGAGCGATATGCCGAGTGGCTGCGCGAGCTGGGCTGCACCGACGTCACGACGATGAGCAAGGGGCTGTACCCACCCTTGTTTCACCACCTGCCCACGGGTCCACGCATCGCCATCGAGCGCGCGTTCCGGAAATTCGATGGTGGATGGTTGGCGGACCGACTGGGATACTTCTTCGTGGTGGCGGCGCGGAAAGCCGCCTGACACGTCGAGCCTACGGAATTCTGCGACGGCGGGTAACCACCTGATCGTCCGCGATCCACAGCGCGTGGAAATATCCAGCGCTGACGCCGGAAAGCGGCGCCGAGGCAGTGCCACTCGCCGAGACCTGCTCCTCCGGCGCCCAGGTCGCCCCGCCGTCGCGAGAAGTGCGATACCAGATTTGATAGGGGCCGGACCTCCCATCATCCCATACGATATGCGCACCCCCAGCGCCATCGACTGCCATTGTGCTGTGGGTTTGATCGCCGGGGGCGTTGGTGAGTCGAACACTCGGCGCGAACGTCGCGCCGTTGTCGGACGAGCGCAGCAACTGGACAGCGGTACTCACGCCATAGGTGTGATCGTAGGAAATCAGGACGATGTTGAGCGAGGGCATCGCGACGTTGGGCCGCCCGTTGTACGCCGTCATCTCGTTCGTGAGGCGGACATCGGCGCCCCAGGTCGCACCCCCATCGAGCGACCGCTTGTAGTACACCTCGAACGATTGCGACGGGCTAAAGCCGCCTTCCATCGGCAACGGGCCTTTGCCGTCCCGGCCGTCCATCCACGCCAGATGCACCGAGTTCCCCTTGACCGCGAGCATCGGACGCTCCGCCCCGGCAACCGGCGCGCCGACAACGAGCAGTCGTTCGGGTTCCCAGGTGGCGCCGAGGTCCACTGAGCGTCGGTAATACAGATCCCAGGCGCCGCGCCGGTAATCCATCCAGGCGACATGCACCGTGTTGCCTGAAATCGCGAGCGCTTGACGGAAGGCCGCCTGCCCGGTGCTGAGTTGGGTAGGGGCGCGCCAGGTGACCCCACGATCCCGCGAGATAACCACGAAGAGATCGCCCACGGGCCGCGGGCCAATGAAGTCGGTGAGGGTGCGGCTGATCTCGAAGTAGTCCAGTATGACGGTATTCCCGCTCACCACCAGCGGGTTTTCCAGCATCGGGGTCCCGACGATGTTGACGAAAAATTCCGCACCAAAGGTCGCGCCCTCGTTGCGGGATCCCCTGTAGCGAATCGTCCCCCCCTCGCCGTAAACGACGTGGAGGTCGGACCCCTGCCCAGCCGCTCCAAAGAAGGACCCTCCGCCCAGGACCGTGGCGGGCGCCCACAGGGCAGTTGGTGGCGGGGGAGGAGAAGGCGGTGGGGGCGGAGGCGGCACCACCGCTTCCGTGATGCTGCCCGAGCATCCGATCGTACTGACAGCACCAAGCACGAAGAGGGCCAGGATTCGCAAGGATCGAGCTCTTGTCGACAAACTCACACCGCTCTCGAAGTTGGGTGTCTGCGGCTTCCTAAGTGGTGACGCCACGACCGGCCCGTTGGCACACGAAGGCACGAGATCCATGAGGTTGATATCCGACCAGGGGCGAGTTATTGAACCTTCAGCGAGGTAATGCTCATGGGCGGCAATGATGTCACGAAGCGGGGTGCGTCGAGCACCACGATCGGGAGCAGGCGACTGCTCTCGGTGTTGCTGGTCCATGTGCCGGTCAGCGAGCTCACGCACGGGATGCCCGAGCCGAGCTCGAACCGAACTGCCTTGGTGGCGTTCCCGAGGTTGAGCGCGACCACTACCAGCTTAACACCGTCGAAATAGGACGTGACCCGCAGGCTGGGGTCCGGTGTATCAGCGGCCACCCGCACCATCCCCGGCCGCACATAAGCGGAATACTGACCCATGGCCCAGTACTGCTTGGTTCGGGAGAAACCGGTATAGAGGCTGCCGGACGACTGGATGACGATCAATTGGGCAGGGTCATACTGGCCGAAGAATCCCCAGAGATAGTCCACCGCGCTGACATTGAAGTCGGCCAGCATCTGGTGCATCGTCTGGGCCCAGGTGAACCATTTGGTGGTCGACCATTCCGACATCCAGAGCGGCAGACCATACTGGCTGGCCAGCGAAGCCAGGGCTGACAATGAAACCAGGTTCGGATCATCGACGGATGGGCCGTTGTAGAGGTGGAAGGCGATCGCAACGACATACTGTCGCGCTCCCGGGTCGGCGAGGATTACAGTTGCGCGACTCAGCGCCGACCCGGGGTCGATGTCATCCGGAATCACGAACCGAGTCGCTATCCCCTCACTCACGAGCACCGGACCCATCACCTTGATCGCGTCACGCATGAAATCGCCTGAGCGATTGGTGGTGCCCCCGAAGAATGCCGGCTCATTGAACACCGACCAGTAGGTGAGCGGCGTGCCGGCGGCGTTCCAGTGTCGAATGATCGCCAGGGCCCATTCGGCGTACTCCGCCACATCAGTGGACGCCATCCAGGTCTCGCCGGCTGTAATGGGAGACCCCCACCACCGGGTCAGGCCGAACGATCGCGCGGCATTGACCAGGTTGATGTGTCCATCGCCACCCTTCCAGGCAAAGTTGAATCTTGACAGATCCGTGACCGTGGGATTGGCGTTGTCGTTCACCGGCTCGATGTTCGGATCGGTGGCGTACCGCATCCGGGTGAGCCCGATATCCGTATGCAGGGCCCGGAGAATCGCCGCCTGTTGGTCGGGCGGAATCACGACGGCACCACGCTGGGTTCCCGGATCGAACGTGTTGGTGAGGTGCGGGTCGTCGAAGAGGCGTTGGCTGGTCCCGAATCCCGCAATCGTCTGGAATCGGCGTGACACATCCACGGTGACTGTGGCATCGCTCGCCGGCAGTGGGGTGTTCCCGGCGGTGCACACCGGCGGAGGCGGTGGGGGGGGCGGCGTCTCCTGAGTGACGGCGGAGCAGGCTGTCGCGCTGAGAATACCGACCACCAGGAACGCCCCGGTTCGCACCCGGTGCCGCCCGGGTTGCCGCCCGCCTCCCTCCCCGGACATGAAACGAGCTGTCATTGGTAACCTATTACCACTCTTGGTGATGGCTTGTTGGAGGCGCCCGAGTACTAAGACGTCGCGACGGGGTGTTTGGCGCACGTAGCATGCCGCGGTGGGTCCTGCAGGCGACCGCCCGGTGGTCTAAGCGCTGACACAGAGGCATAATTAACGATGACTCGGGGCAACCGAAGCACCGAGCCCGACTCGGGTGGCGCGGACCTTGCCATCCAGGGGCAACTCGAAACGTCCCTTGCTCCGATCGAAACCGAGGCAGACCGCCGATGAAGACAGTCATCCTGGCTGGTGGGCTGGGGACACGGTTGACGGAGGAAACCGCGCTCCGGCCCAAGCCCATGGTGGAAATCGGCGGCCGGCCGATCCTGTGGCATGTGATGTCGATCTACGCCAACCACGGATTCCGGGAATTCGTGATCGCGTGCGGCTACAAGGGCGAAGTCATCAAGCGATATTTCAGCGATTACATGACCCATCATGCCGACTGGCTCGTCGACCTGCAGAGCGGGGAACGCACCGTCGTGTCCAAGCACACGCCCGACTGGAGAGTTCATCTCCGCGACACCGGCATCAAGACGCTCACCGGCGGCCGGCTCTTGCGCCTGCGCCCTCTGCTCGAAGACGGACCGTTCATGGTGACCTACGGCGACGGGCTCGCCGACATCGATATCGGTGCCCTGGTGGCGTTCCATCACGCCCACGGCAAGCTCGCCACCGTTACCGCGGTCCATCCGCCGTCGCGTTTCGGTGCGATGCAGTTGAATGGGGACTTGGTGGATCGCTTCTCCGAGAAACCGCAGACCGATGTCGGCTGGATCAATGGCGGATTCTTCGTGTTCGAGCCCGCCGTGCTCGACTACATCACCGGCGACGACACGTCGCTCGAGCGCGACCCTTTGGAACGGCTCGCCGCCGACCGGCAGCTGATGGCCTATCGCCACGACGGCTTCTGGCAGCCGATGGACACGCTGCGCGAAAAGAACCTGCTGGAAGAGCTGTGGCAGAGTGATCACGCTCCGTGGGCTCGTCAGGCGTGACTCCGGAGCTTCGAGCCTGGTATCGGGGCCGGCGGGTGTTGGTGACCGGGCACACCGGGTTCAAGGGGGCGTGGCTCACCGCATGGTTCCGTGACGCCGGGGCCCGAGTCACCGGCTACGCGCTGGCACCCGAAGCCGGGCGGCCCTCGCTGTTCGAGCTGGCGGGTCTCGGGCGCGGCATCACCTCGGTGATCGCCGACGTTCGCGACGCCGCGGCGCTCCAGGCCGCGCTCACCGCGGCGGCGCCGGAAATCGTGTTGCACCTCGCCGCACAGTCGCTGGTACGCCGCTCGTATCGCGAGCCGATCGCGACCCTTTCGACCAATGTGATGGGGACCGCGCTGTTGCTGGAGGCGGTGCGCACGGTGCCGTCGGTCCGGGCGGTCGTGGTCGTTACCAGCGACAAGTGCTACGAGAATGACGGTACCGGCACGCCCTATCCCGAAGAGCACCCCATGGGCGGCCACGATCTGTACAGCGGGAGCAAGGGCTGTGCGGAGCTGGTCACCGCCGCGTACCGGCGTTCCTTCCTCGCCCGCGCCGGCATCGCCGTCGGCTCGGCCCGCGCCGGGAACGTGATCGGCGGAGGCGACTGGTCGGAGGATCGCCTGATTCCGGATCTGCTGATCACCGCCGCGCGGGGCGAGGTTACCATGCTGCGCAACCCGGCGGCCACGCGTCCCTGGCAGTTCGTGCTGGAGCCGCTGCGCGGCTACCTGATGCTGGCGCGCGCCCTCGCCGATCGCGGCGACGAATATGCATCGGCCTGGAACTTCGGCCCCGCTCCCTGCGATGCCGTGCCGGTCCGGGAAGTGGCCCGGCGGATGCACGCCGAGTGGGATGACGTGCGGGTGCGTGAGCTCGAGTCACCCCCTGTCCTGCATGAAGCGGAAACGCTGGTGCTCGACTGCGGCAAGGCCGGCCGGAAGCTGGGCTGGTTTCCGGCGCTCACGCTCGACGAGGCGCTTGCGATGACGGTCGCGTGGTACCGCGCCTTTCACTCCGATCCCGGGAACATCGCCGCCGTGGTGCAGCAGCAACTGGAGCAGTACGAATCCCGCGTCCTTCAGACCAGCGAGTTACCATGAGCGCAGCACGACCGACCTCCGGAC
>JAYUAL010000126.1:0-2237 GCA_043741355.1 Gemmatimonadales bacterium
GAAGCGAGGCTCATCGCGGTGGGAGCGGACAAGATTCTGGTGGCGAATCAGTTCGAGCGAGGGATCCGGCTGATGCAGATCCGGATTCCGGCACCGCCCTCCCCGCCGGCCAAGCCGTGAGGCGCGCTGGACTGCTACTGGGCTCCGCGCTCTTCGTCCTCTCCGCACCCTCCGCGTTTTCCCAGGACGCCCCGCTCCTTCCCGATTCGGTAATTGCCGCCCTGGCGAGTGAGCTGGCCGGCGAGACCGCCAAGCGCAACCTCGAATACATCGCCACTCAGCACCGCTCTCGCGGCTCGCGCGGGTGGCATGCGGCCGCCGCCCATATGGTGGAGCGGCTGCTCGCCTACGGGCTCAAGGACGCCCGCATCGAGTCATTCCCCGCCGACGGCAAGCGCTTCTACGGTACCCAGCGATCGCGGCTTCCCTGGGACGCGGAGTTCGCCGAGCTCTGGGAGCTCAGGAAGAGCGGAGGCGGCTGGGAGCGCGCCGCCCGTCTCGCCAGCTGGGATGCCATGCCGGTCTCGCTCGCTGAAGACAGCGAGAGCGGTCAGGCCATCACCCGGCTGGTCGACGTGGGAGACGGCACCTCCGAGAGCGACTACGCCGGCAAGGATGTGCGGGGCCACCTGGTGCTGGCGGCCCAGCAGCCGGGCGCCGTGCAGCACCTGGCAGTGGACCGATTCGGTGCCGCCGGCATCGTGAGCTACGCCCAGAATCAGCGTACCGCCTGGTGGGGCGAAGACGAAAACCTGGTTCGCTGGGGTCACCTCGACAGCTTCTCCGCCATACCGGCCTTCGGCTTCATGGTCTCGCTCAAGCAGGGCAGGGCGCTCAGGCAGCGGCTGGCGCAGGGGGAGGACATCCGGCTCGAGGCGAAGGTAGTGGCGGGCCAGCACCCCGGGGCCTACGAGGTGATCACCGCCACCATTCCGGGCGGCGATCTCCGCCTCGCCGGGGAGGAAATCGCGTTCAGCTGCCACCTCGATCACCAGCGCCCCGGCGCTAACGACAACGCCAGCGGCTGTGTGGCGATCCTCGAGGCGGCGCGGACCCTGGCCAAGCTCATTGCCGAAGGCCGGCTGGTCCGGCCGGCGCGGACCCTGCGGTTTGTCTGGCCGGCGGAGGTGGAAGGCACGCTGGCGCTGCTCAACGGGCGCCCCGAGTTGGCCGGCCGGATCAAGGCCGTGATTCACATGGACATGGTGGGGGGCGGTCCGGAAACCAAGGCAATTTTCCACGTAACCCGCGGGCCCGGCAGCCTGCCCTCGTTCGTCTACGACGTGGGCGCCGCGTTCGGACAGCTGGTGAACCGCGAGTCGGCCGAATTTGCCGGCACCGGCAGCGCGCGGTATCCGCTGGTGTCTCCCGAAGGCGGGAAGGAGGCGCTTCGGGCCGACTTTGCCGACTTCACCATGGGAAGCGACCATGAGATCTACGCCGAGGGGTCGTATCGAATCCCGGCCATTTATCTGAATGATTGGCCCGACCGGTACATTCACACCAACTTCGACACTCCCGCCAACGTCGACCCCACCAAGCTCGCGCGCGCGGCATTCATCGGGGCGGCCAGCGGGTACTATCTCGCGACCCTGCGGGTCGAGGGAGTGGCAGCCCTGCTGCCGATGCTTCAGCGGGAGAGTCTCCGCCGGACCGCCGCCATGCTGGAGCGGCGCGCCGGGCTCGACGCGATCCAGGGCGCAATCCTCACCATGACCCACTTCGCAGCGGAGCGGGCGATTGTCGGCTCGGTGGAATCCTTCGCGCCACTGACCCAGACGACCCGCGAGGAAGCTGGCGCGATGATCGCTCAGCTGGAGGGGATCGCGGCCTCGATGGCCCAGCCAGGACTGTTCGGTATTTCCAACGGTCGAGGCCGCGTGGTGTTTCAACGGAACCCGGATCCCAAGGGCCCGATGTCGGTCTTCGGCTACGATTATCTGGAGGACCACATCGGGGCGGAGAAGGTGGCGGGGCTCGGACTGCTGCGCTATACCGGTTTGCGGGGCAGCGGCGCAGAGTACGCTTACGAAGTCCTCAACCTGGTCGACGGCCGCCGCACCGACGTGGAGATAACCAACGCCGTTTCCGCCAGCTATGGTCCGGTGCCGCTCGAGCTGGTCCTCGAGTACCTGACCGCGCTCGAATCGGCCAGGGTGATCAGCCGGGTTCGGCCCTAGGCGCCATCCTCCTCATCAGAAGACTCGCGCCCCTGGGCCCCCTGCCTGGCGCGCTCC
>JAYUAL010000127.1:0-5390 GCA_043741355.1 Gemmatimonadales bacterium
ATCGCCGAAACCGGCGCGGGGCAGCACGGCGTCGCCACCGCGCTCACCGGCGCGGTGCTCGGCATGAAGACCCGGATTTATATGGGCGCGGTGGACATGGAGCGGCAAAAGCAGAATGTGTTCCGCATGCGCCTCATGGGAGCGGAGGTGGTGCCGGTCACCACCGGCTCCCGGACGCTCAAGGACGCGATCACCGAGGCGCTCCGGGACTGGTCGGCAAGCTACGAAGACACCCACTACCTCCTGGGCACCGTGGCGGGGCCGCATCCTTTCCCTACCATGGTGCGCGACTTTCAGCGCATCATCGGGGACGAGGCCCGGGAGCAGATCCTGCTGGCCACCGGGGAGTTGCCCGATGTCGTAATCGCCTCGGTGGGCGGCGGCTCCAACGCCATGGGCATCTTCACCGCCTTCATCCCCGATCCCTCGGTCCGGCTCCTGGGAGTCGAGGCGGCCGGCGAGGGCCTCGAGACCGGACGTCACTGCGCGACCCTCAACGCCGGGAGCCCGGGCATACTCCACGGCGCCTTCAGCATGACGCTGCAGGACGATGAGGGACAGATCGGGGAAAGCCACTCGATTTCGGCGGGACTGGACTATCCCGGCGTAGGCCCCGAGCACGCCTGGCTCCAGGAGAGCGGCCGCGCCACGTACACCACCTGCACCGATGCTCGCGCCCTCTCGGCATTCGGGGTGCTGGCGCGCGCCGAGGGAATCATTCCGGCCCTGGAATCGTCCCACGCCCTTGCGGTGGCGCTCCAGGAAGCGGCCCGGGCGGACGGGCCGAGGAGCATCCTGGTGAATCTGTCCGGCCGAGGGGACAAGGACCTCGAGACCGTGATCCGCGCTGTGGGACCGGCGGGAGGTACGGCATGAGCGCGAAGCCCCGCGGTGCCCGCTACGCGGCAATGTTCGAGCGCCTCCACGGTGCCGGCGAAGGCGCGTTCATCCCATTCGCCATGCTGGGCGATCCCGTTCCCGCGCTGAGCCTCAGGCTGGTGCGCGCGCTGGCACATTCGGGCGCCGACGCCCTGGAGCTCGGACTTCCCTTCTCCGATCCGGTGGCCGACGGTCCGGTCATCCAGGCCGCCGCGAGCCGTGCGCTCGCTGCGGGGGTACGCCGCGCCGATTGCTGGGGGATCGTCCGCTCGGTGCGCGACGAATTCCCCGGCATTCCGATCGGGCTCCTCGTATATGCCAATCTGGTCTGTCACCGTGACGTCGCCGAGTTCTACCGCGAGGCGGCGGCAGCCGGAGTGGACTCGGTGCTGGTGGCGGATCTTCCCGTGCTCGAATCGGCACCGGTGGCCGGGGCCGCGCGCGCCGCGGGCATCGCCCCGGTATTCATCGCCCCGCCTAATGCCGACGACGCCCGGCTCCAAGCCATCGCCGCCGCAGGCGAGGCGTATACCTACGTGACGTCACGCGAAGGTGTGACCGGCACCGATGAGGGGCTGCATCGGGGTCAGTCCGGCTTGATCGGGAGGCTCAAGGAGCTGGGGGCGCCACCGCCGATACTGGGCTTCGGCATCGCGACGCCGGAGCAGGTACGGACGGCGCTCGCCATGGGCGCGGCGGGAGCAATCAGTGGATCAGCGGTGGTGCGGCTGGCGGCGGAGGGAGGGGATGTGGCGGCGTTCGTGCACCGGATGAAAGCGGCGACCCGGAGGTAGCCTCGGCTATCGAGGCCACCCTTCGGGACGGTGCTCCATCAGGAGCACGATCGGCGCCCGCAAGTCGCCGGAGAAGATCGTGGTCTCGAGTGGCATGGTGCGGTCGTGATCGTCCGGCGTCATGCCGATCGAGCAGGTGAGCGAGACGTGGAGCACCGGCTGGTCGAGCAGCGCGGGCGGCGGGGTCCGTGGAGGACCGAACGCCATCCCATCGCGCACCCACGCCGTCACGCGACCCGAAACGTACACCGGGTGCTCGCGCAAATTTTGCAGCATCCGGTACGTGAGGGTTGTGGACTCGCCGCCACGGGTAACCACACCGAAAACCGGTGCTTCGAAGCGTCCGGAGCGGGGGAAAAGGGCCACCCCGTAACCCAAGCTACGCTCGCTATCGTTCGCGGTAGCAATCGCTTCCGTCAACAGGTCGTGGACGGCAATCAGATTTTTTGGAATCGGGTCGACGTTCATGGCTCCGCCTTGGCTGAACTCCTGCCCGCCTATCAGGCAGGTCCCGGGCCACCCCCCCCGGCGGGCAGCATGATCAGTCGCACCACCGTGCCCTGTCCCACCGCGCTCTCAACCTCCACCCGTCCTCCCCATCCCTCGACCAGTCGTTTGACGATCGGGAGGCCTAAACCCGACCCGCTGGTGGAGGTGGACCACCGCGGCTCGAAAATCATCGGGAGCAGCTCCGGGGGAATTCCGCAGCCGTCGTCTGCCACCTCCACGGTTGTCCCGACGATGCTGATCCGGATGTGCTTGGCCTGCGCGTTCCGGGCATTCTCCAGCAGGTTAACCAGCGTCTCTTTCACTTCGTCGGGGCGACCCTGCGCGATGCTTCCCTGCTCGGCGTCCACCACGATTTCGGCGGCTTCGTCCCCCAGGGGATAAAGGTCGCCCACTTCGCGGGCGATCCGCGAGAGCGCAACGTCCTCGAGCGGTCCCCGGTCCGACGCCGGCGTCCCGAACCTGCTGAATGAGCGCGCGATCCGATCGAGCCGGTCGATCTCGGAGAGAATCCGCTGCGTGGTGTCTTCCAACACCGGCCCGATCGGCGTCCGGCCATCGTGATACACCCGCCTGAGATGCTGCACACCGAGGCGCATCGGGGTGAGCGGATTCTTGATCTCGTGCGCCACCTGGTTGGCCATCTGTCCCCAGGCCACGATGCGGGCCACCCGTTCCTGGGCGTCCCGCGCGCGCCGCACGTCCTCGGTCATTTTCTCGAAGGCCGCGAACACCGGGGCGAACTCCAGGGGCGGCCGCAGCTCCGGCATCGCGGCGGACTCTCCCCGCCCAAAGGCCAGCGCGGCGTGCCGCAGATCCGCCACCGGCCGGGCGAGCACCCGGGCGGCCACCCGCGCGGCGAGCAGCGATGCCGCGACACCCGCCAGTGTCGCGAGAAGGAGCAGCAGCGCGAGATCCCGCTGACGGTCGAACAGCACCGGGTCCGCGGCGACCTGGGTCATCGCCAGCGCTCCGGCGGTCAGGTCCGAGAGGCGCACAGCCCGGTATCCGATGCGGCTCGCCACCGCGTGCGAGGGCCCGGCCGCGGACGCGGACGCCTCGCCGTGGATGCCGATCCGGTGATACGCCTCGGGATCCATGAGCGGGCCCACGAGGCCCGACGCCTCGATCAGCCCGCCGGTCGAGCCGGCGATCTGGGCTCCGTTCCGATAGACCATGAACGCGGCGTCAATCCGCTCACCCAGGTCGTGGACCTCGCGCGAGAGGGCGGCGGTGTCCGCCGGCAACGACCCGCCCGGGGGCACCACGTCGCGGAGCGACTGTTCGATCATCCGGTCCCGGCTCTCCAGCACCTCGCCACGGAGCCGGCCGACGCCCCATGCGGCAAAGCCCACCGTGGGCGCCAGAAAGAAAAAGGCCAGCGCGAGACCGAGCCGCGCCTCGTAGGACCGGAGCCTCGGCATCCAGCTGATGCGGAGCGGCCCCAGCCCGCCCAGCAGGGCCGCGAGCCACCAGAGCCCGGCCAGCACGGCAACATCCAGCGCGATGACCAGCACTCCCCGCACCGCGAGCCGGGCCGGCGATCCCAGCTCCACGGTGCCGAAAACATCCCGCGCGATGCCGCCGATCGTGACGGTTCGCTGCCCCAGGGCCTGCCACTCCTCCCGACGCCAGAGTGCGAGTCCCACGTCCGGCGGCCGGCTCGATGGCGCGGGTGCGAGGGTCAGGCGATAGAGCGCTCGGCCCGGTGGATTGGCGGCGAGTAACCGCCCCAGCCGGGACGGAGGCACCAGCGCCGACCGGGGCCCGAGCCCCACGGTGAGAATGACACCTTCCCGGCGCAGCAGCAGCAGGTGGTGGGTGGCCGGCTCCCGCCGAAGCGCCGACACGCTGATCGAGTCTCTCCCTGGAAGGCTCCGCACCATCGCGGCCACACGATCGCCGGGCAAGTCGAGCTGGTCCAATTCGAGCTCGACCTCGGGTGTGCCGTCGGGGCGCCAGACGCCGAGGGCCACCGGGCGGCCCTCCCGGCTCAGCGCGGTCGACCGCCAGAGCGCATAGAGCTCCGGGGACGAATGCGGAACTGGAAGGCGCGCCAGCGAATCTCCCAGCGCGCGAAGCGCGGCTTCCGCCGCCGGATCGGGGTGGTCCCCCAGGGCGGCCATATCCCCCCGCGCCGCGCGGAGCCGCCCTTCGATTTCCGCGCCCCAGGCCAGCATCGCCGTGGCGCTGCCGGCCACGACGGCGATGCCGAGAATGGTGGCGCGCCGGTTCGCGGGGCGGGTGACCAGTAGCAGCGGCGGCAGCCAGAGCACCGTGAACCAGTCGGGCCAGCCATAGCGCGCATTCCACACCATCACTCCGACCGCGGTGGCGCCAAGCGCCAGGGCCGCACCGAGCAGCGGCGGCCACCAGCCCTCCTGGGGTCGCTCCGCTCCGCGGAGCAAGGCGGCACCGAGGGTCATCAGGCCCGCGGAGATCAGGAAGAGCGTGAGGTGCCATGCCAGCCAGAGTCCCATCGACCCGCCGGAAGAGGGCGGCATGATTCCGCGGCTCAGCCCGCTCACCAGGTATGGTGCACCGGCCAGGAGGATCACCCCGAGAATCACTCCCGGCCACCTCCGGGCCGGACCTCGCTCCCAGAACAAAGCCCCGATCAGGAACAGCACCACCCCGACCAGCGCGAGCGGCCCCGCCGAGTCGGAAACCGGCCCGAGCAGCGTGCTGGAAAAGAACCAGCCGTCGGACGGACGGGAGATTCCCAGATCGGCGCCGAGCGGTGACCGGAGCGCGAGCAGGAACGGGAGCAGCGCCAGCGCAATGCGGATCACTCCGGGGGGAACCAGCCAAAGGGCGACAACCAGCGAGATCAGCAGCAGCCACGCCACCTGCCTGGCGGCCGCGACCTGCGCCCGCGCAACGGCGCGGGGTTGTTCCGGGGGGAGCAACTGGGCACTGAAGAGGACGCGGGGACCCCGAGTCGTCGGCTGCTCGTAGTCGAACACGTCCGAGCTGTTGGGCGCCACCTGCGGAGGAAGGATCCGGAGTCCGACCTCGGTCCGCTCCTGAAACCGCGCCGCGAGGCTCCGTTCCTGGTCCACCACGGCCGGATGGGCCGTGAGCAGCACAGTCCCCACCGCCGTCCGGCCCGAGGCCTCGTGGCGCCGCACCTCGAGCACCGCGTAGTATGGGGTGAGTCGGACGACGACCGAATCGCCGATGGCGGATGGCAGGAGGCGGAATCGCCCG
>JAYUAL010000128.1:0-2232 GCA_043741355.1 Gemmatimonadales bacterium
TCCTTCTTCCAGCATCTCGACCAGGTCCGTGGTGGCCGGGAGGCCGAAGTCCGACTCGAGCAGGAGCCGCTCCATGGCCTCGATGTCGGCGGCCTTGAATCCGCGCGCGATGGCGCCGACATCGGTCAGCGCGACCCGCTTGAGGCGGGCCCAGAGGCCGAGTTTTTTTCTTTCAGTGACGCGATCAGCCATTGCCGCTCCCCGCGCTCCGCTCCCCGCTCCCCATCATCGCAGCCCAAGCCTTCTCCGCGCCAACCATTCCCCTGCAAACGCCACTACCCCCAACCCGAACAGCCAGAGCCAGGTGCGCACTGGAATGCGGCCGCCGGCCACCCGCTCCGCCGCCTCTCGCGCGGCGAGGGTGCGTGGGGCGGGGAGCCATTCGTCCGAATACTCCTCCACCGCAAGGGTGCCCTGCCCTCCTCCCGTCAGTCGGTAGCGCCAGGTGCCCGGCGCCAGGAACAGCTCGGCTCGCCCCGCGCCGTCGAACACCAGCGTATCGCTTCGCGTTCCTGATGGGCCGGACAGCACGACCGGTGTCGCTTCCGCGACGCCGGGACCATTCCACTCGAAGAGCACCGGACGTCCGCGCTGCACCACCTCGTGAAGCAATCGAGCCCGCCCAGCCGCCGAGTCGGCGCCGGCCAGGAGCCACACGAGCGACGCCGCCACCAGACCGCGATACCCCTGCTCGCTGCTGCCACCGCGAAACGCCCAGCGCCAGAGACCCTCGATTCCCATGATGATCCGCCGCACGCCGGCAGAATCGCGGCCCAGCATGACCGGGCGCACCGTGCCCCGGCGCCCCGCCTGGGCGGTGAGGCCGGTCCAGTCCGATCGGCCCGCCGTCAGCTCCGCTATGGCGGTGCCGGGCGGAAACGAGTCGACTGCCATTCCCGCGAACCCACCGCTCACCGGCGAGGCGGCCGGCACCGAGAGATACCAGTCGCCCGGGCTGCCGGGGCGCGTGCCGGCTCCGGGCCAAAGCCAGCGCCCGCGCGCGCGGGAAGGATGCGGTGCCGCACCGGTCTGCCCCAGCAACACCAGGACGTCGGCGCGGCGGGCAGCGTCGTTGACCTCACCGAGGGGCACCGCCTTGAGATCGCCGGACCGGCGCCAGCGCCCCCGCTCCGTTTCCAGGTAGCCGCGCACCGGAAGGGCCGCGACGTCTCCCAGGGTTTCGTAGAGGAAGCGGCTCTCCCAGCTCGGCGGCCCCGCCAGCAGCACGATGCCCGGCGTCGGGACCACGGTCACCACCAGATTTCGGACGTCGTCGCGCGTCTCCGCATCAGCCGCGCCCGTCACGGCGACGGTCAGGACATGCGCTCCCGGAGCGACCGGAGGCAGCGGGTCGGTGAGCACGGCGCGCCCGCGGCCGCCGGCGTCCAGCACCAGCGCCCCGCGCAACCACAACCGGTTTCCCTCCTTGACCTCGAGTTCGAGCTTCCATTCTCTCGGTGGACCGAACGCCTGCGCCTCGACCTCGATCCGGAACGAATCGGCCGGGGTGAGCCGGGCGGCGCCCGACGCGCGCACCAGCGCCACATCGGACACTGGTTGCCGGGGCAGCACCCTTACGGTGGTGCCGGAGAGCAGATCGGCCGGCAGCGCGTCGGCGTCTTCCACTTCTCCATCGGTGTACACCACCACCGCGCGGTCCCCGCTCCGGGCGCCGGCGATGGCGGCGGCGAGCCGCGAGGATCCACCCGACGGCGTGGTGTCACCCGGGAGCGCGCCGACCAGGCGGACGTCGCCGGCAGCGCGCGCCTGCGCCAGGGCCTCGGCCCAGCGACCCCCCGCGGCCTGCATGCTGAGGGACGCATCGAGGAGTACGGTCGGACGGCTGGACCGAGGGACGGTCGGGCAGGAGGCATTCAGCAGCAGGAGGGACAGTACACCCCAGCCGGCGCCGCGACAGAGGGCCGGTATCCAGCTCCGTGCGCCCCAGCCTTCCAGCAGGCGATATGAGAGCACCGCCGCGGCCGCGGCCAGCATGACGACCAGGAGTGGCATGGGGGAATAATACGAGGGCGGACGCTGCTACTCGGCCCTGAGGATCCCGGCGCCCTGGCCCGCCGCGCCGAGGCGGCGTTCCAGCCGGGCGCGCTCCGCCAGAAACTGCGGCAACAGGCGTCGTTCCAGCGGTTCACCCTCGCCCAGATTGACCCGTCGCGAATCGCGCGCCGCACCGTTGATCCGGAACTCGTAGTGCAGGTGCGGCGCACTCGCCAG
>JAYUAL010000129.1:0-12408 GCA_043741355.1 Gemmatimonadales bacterium
GCGCTCGTTGGCGGCAGGCCCCCCGGGCCGTCGAGTCCCGTGTTGACGTAGGCAAGCACCCGCACACCGGAGTCGTTCGTGAACATGACCGAATCCGGCTTCTGGTATGGGACTCCTCTCTCCCGCAGCGTCGCAAGGGTGGCGGGAATGTCGCCGCCCGGCTCGAACGCGATTCCCTTGAGCTCGGTCGGCAGGGTCTCTCCCGCGGGGACTTTCTAGGTCACGACCTCGAACAACACGTTGCCGGCCGACACGACACCGCTCGCGAAATCGCCGTAATTGCGGAACGGGTAGACCTCCGGCCATTGCAGGCTGTCGCGAAAAAAGCGGTAGAGCGGCTCGGGATCGGCGGATGCCGCGAAGAAATGATCGATGCCCTTGAGCAGCGGAGTCTCGTTTGCGGCGACTGCCGGCGGGCTCGGCGTGCATGACGCCAGTGCACTTACGAGCATGACGAGATGTAACCGACCGGCCAGTGTCATCGGAGGAAGGGCCTAACAGCGACGGCGGCGACGACGACGGGAAGACGGGAGGGCGGGATGACGGGATGAGTACGAAGTCTTCGCTTCCCGTCTTGCAGCTCGGCCGCAAACTCCGCCGCATTCCCCCACCGATTCGCCGGCAGCTTCTCGAGTGTGGTGAGCACCGCCGCTTCCACCGCGGGTGGCACGCTCTTCCGGCGGGGGAGGATCGGAGCCGGCTCCTCGGTCATCACCTTGGCCATGATCGATTGCACAGTGGGCCCGGTGAACGGCGGCTCGCCCAGCAGCATCTCGTAGGTCATGGCGCCCAGCGCGTACACATCGCTCCGGGCCGTGAGCTCCCGGTCGCCCATCGCCTGCTCCGGCGACATGTAGTGCGGCGTGCCCAGCGACATGCCGGTCTCGGTCATCCGGGACCCGGCGGTCGCGGCTAGCGCTATGCCGAAGTCGGCCACCAGCGCGCGGCCGTCGTGCAGCAGGATGTTCTCCGGCTTGATGTCCCGGTGGATGATGCCGTGGCGGTGGGCGTAGTCGAGCGCCCCGGCTACCTCGGTGGCGATGCGCACCGCATCGGGGATCGGGAGCTGCTTTTCGCGGTTCAGCCTGTCGCGCAGCGACTCCCCTTCCACGAACGGCATCACGTAGAACAGGAACGAATCCGCCTGTCCGCTGTCGTGCAGGGGGAGAATGTGCGGATGCTGGAGGTTTGCGGTGGTTTTGATCTCGGAGAGGAAGCGGTCGGCGCCGATGACCGCGGCCAGCTCGGGTCGCAGCACCTTGATGGCGACCTTCCGGTCGTGCCTGAGGTCCTGGGCCAGGTAGACGGTGGCCGCCCCGCCCGAGCTCGCGGTCGATCCGGTAGCGTCGGCAAGAGCGGCGGTGAGTCGTGCTGGTACGCTCACTTAGACCCTGCCTGATCCATGGCCTGCCTGCGCTGGACATCAAGGCCCAGATCGGCAACCCATCGATCCAGGTAGGCATGATCCATCGCGTCACCCTGGACGCGGAGCAGCGCGGCGACGTCTTCGATCTGTCGGGCCGACCCGCCGAGGCTTGCCCATTCCAGTTTGGCGATGATGACATCCTCGACCGTCGCCACGCGCAGCTGACGCCCCTCGTATTCGACCGGCATGCGACGCTCGAATTCGAGCTCACTGAACGGGCGAGGTTTCTTGAGAATCAGGTCCACTTTCCAGCCCGAGCTGGTATCGATCACGTTGAACATGGATCGGTGCTCGAACGCCTCGCGGGCAGCGGCAGCGGAGACGTACAGCCCCGCGGTCAGGACTCTTTCGACCAGCCCCTCCAGCTGCTTCCGCGTGGGGTCGATGACGAGATCGATGTCCATGGTGGCGCGACCGGCCCCATGATAGGCGCTGGCCATCGATCCCGTCAACATGAACGGAACGCCGGCCGCCTCGAGGGCTGCCGCTATGGAATGAAGGAGGTCGGTACCCGTCAAGACGGAGACAGCAAATGGCCCATCAGCAGCTCCACGAGCTCCAGCTCGGACCGGCCTGGGTACCGGGTGCGGAGCCGGACCAGGGCCAGCTCGCGCATCGCTTCGCTGAGCTCGAAGGCGCGGCGCAGGCGCTCCACCGGACTGATCCGGCGGAGGGCGGCGAGCTGGATATGGAGGGCGTGCGGGGAGGTGTCTCGCATCATTGAAATGTACCAGCCCGGCCCCGCGATGACACGATTCGCCCCCGATTTACGCCATAGCCTCCAGAACCCGACCATGGAGACCGCTCGACGCGTAAGCCCAGCCCTGGAGCCCGCGGGAAGCTGGTGTCGTCGCATGCCGCTGCGAAGCTGTCAATGCCGACTTGCATCCGTTCGAGTCCGGGGCCGGTTCACCCGGAATCAATAGGGTTGAAGCCGTCGGCGCGACCCGGCAGACCGGAGACCGACGATCGACCCGGCCGAAGCGGCTTGCTATCTTCGACCATGGCCTACGCCGTCAAGGAAATCTTCTACACTCTCCAGGGCGAGGGCGCCAACACCGGCCGCCCCGCGGTGTTCTGCCGCTTTGCCGGCTGCAACCTCTGGACCGGCCGCGAGCCTGACCGCCACCAGGCCATCTGCAATTTCTGCGACACCGACTTCGTGGGTACCGACGGTCCCGGCGGCGGAAAGTTTGCCTCCGCCGCGGCGCTCGCCGATGCCGTCTCTGCGGCGTGGCCTCACCCGCGAGCACCGTCCCCACCGTCCACCCCGTCCGCCCGTGCCCTCGTCGTGTGTACCGGCGGGGAGCCGCTGCTCCAGCTCGACGAACCGCTGATCTCCGCCCTGCACGCCAACCGGTTCGAGATCGCCGTGGAAACCAACGGCACCCTCGCTCCACCGGCAGGGATCGACTGGCTCTGCTTGTCGCCCAAGGCCGACGCTGAGCTGGTGGTGACCTCGGGCCAGGAGCTCAAGCTGGTGTTCCCCCAGGAACGCGGCGAGCCGGAGCGCTACCGCCACCTCGACTTCCGGCATTTCTTCCTCCAGCCGATGGACGGCCCCCACCGGGAACGCAACACTCGGCGGGCCGTCGAATACTGCATGGCGCATCCCGGATGGCGCCTGTCGCTGCAGACTCACAAGATGCTCGGCATTCCCTGAGGACCCGATGCCCTCTCACGGCTACAGCGATACCATCCACCACGCCCTGGCCTTCTGCGCCAAGCATCATCCGGGTCCGGTGTCCCGGTACGATGGCCACAATCCGCTGCTGTCCACCGCGAATGTCGCGGTGATTCTGGCCCGCCACCAGGCCGATGATATAACCATCGTCGCCGCGATTCTGAAGCACCTGATTGACGCCTGTCCGCAGGCCCGGCTGGCTCCGCTGCATCAGAACATTGCCCGACGCTTTGGGGGGATGGTGGCCGCCGCGGTGGAGGCAGCGGCCGAGCCGAGGTTCGACCCGCTGGGACGCGAACGGGCGTGGAAGGCATCCCGGTTCGAGGCGCTGGCTCGGCTGACCGGCGCGTCCGCGCGGGTGGCCGACATCTGCCTGGCCACGGAAATCCATACCTGCGGCATGGCCCTCACCGACATCCGCCGGCTCGGGGTGGAGTACGCCCGCACCGCCACGCCGGCCCCGCTGGAGGACCTGCTCTGGTGGCACGGGTCCATCCTCGAAGTGCTGGGGGGACGCGACAGCGGATCCCGGCCCAGCCTCCAGAGCGAATTTCGGCTGCTGAGCCGTGAAGTCGCCGGCTTTCTCTCCGACGAGCGGGGCTGATTCGGCAGGGCCCCGGTGTCAGTTCCGGTGAGTCGTGCAAGTTTCCGAATCAGCCACCCCGAAACGCCTCGGTTAACTTGAGTTAACCTTATGGGGCCAAAGCGGTTGCCTGTACTGAAACATCGCGGTCCCTAGCTTGCGGTACCCCGCTTACTATTAATGGACATGTCCTCACAGCTCACCCCCACGCTGGGGAGTATCCCCAGTGCCTTCGCAGCCGCCTGCCGGCAGGCCCGCACCGACTCGGAGCTCTTCGAGCGATGCCGGGACGTGCTGGTCCAGCGCTTCGATAGCGACCAGATCTGGTTCGCGATCAACAGCGGAAAGGCTGGGGCGCGCCGGGTAGGCGAAGCGGAGGGATTCGCCGAGGCCGTGCAGGTCGGCCGCTGCGAGAGCGGGGAGACCCAGCTTCTCATCCTGGCCGTGCCCCCGATCGCCGGCACGATGCGGCCGGTCGCCATGCAGATGGCCACCGGTCTCTCAGTGGTGCTCGAGCTGCGCAGCGTGCTCATGGAGCGGCAAGGCGCGCTGGACGACGCGGTGTTTCAGCTCCGCGCGCTGCGTCAGGTGGCCCGGCTGCTGTCCTCCGTTCACTCCACCGAGGAGACCGAGCATCTAGTGCTCGACTTCATGGCGGAAGTGTTCTTCGCCTGGTGGGCCTGCCTCTACCGCCCCGAGGGCGACCAGTACAAACCCAAGCGATATCGGGCCCTCGACCAGACCGCCGTGCAGGAGGCGATCCAGGTGGCGCCGATGGACGCGGCGCTGCCCACCGGGAGCGCAGTGACCGACGCGAGCGAAGTCGCTCTTGGAAGCATGCTCCCCGCCGGGACCGAGCTGGTGATCCCGCTGGATGCCGGCAACGAGCGGCTGGCCCTCCTGCTCCTGGGGCCCCGGCTCAACCGGCTGGTGTACGGCCGCGCCGAGCGCGATCTCGCGGGCACCCTGTCGTTCGCCGCAGCGATTGCCCTGAAAAATGCCGAGCTGGTGGAGCGGCTTCACAGCGCGGCCACCACGGACGAACTCACCGGGCTGCTCAATCGCCGCGCCCTGGAAGAGCGCATCGAGGCCGAGATTTCGCGGAGCCACCGGCACCAGATCAAGACCTCACTGGTGCTCATAGACGTGGATCGTTTCAAGCTGATCAACGATACGCTGGGTCACGCCGCCGGCGACCGCTACCTTGCCCTTATCGGCCAAGTGCTCACCCAGAAGGTCCGCACTCTCGACGTCGTGGGCCGGCTGGGCGGCGACGAATTCCTGGTGATCCTGCCCATGACCAGCGCCACCGAGGCCCTGGTATTCATCAACCGGCTGCAGAGTGGGCTCGCCGAGCTCGCCTCGGAGCACCCCGAATTTGCGATGGCATCGCTCAGCTTCGGCATCGCCGAGGCGCCCCGGCATGGCAAGACGCCGACCGCGGTGATGGCCGCCGCCGACTCGGCCCTCTATGCGGCCAAGCGGGCCGGCCGCAACCTCGTGGAGATCGCGCGGGATACGTGACCGGGTCCGAGCCCGCGGCACTCTTCCAGGCCACCGCAGCAGCATTGGGCGACCGCTTCCGTCTCGAACGGATAGTGGTGGCAAACACCGAGCGGGTGCTCTTTGCCGGCCGGGATCTCATCCTGAGCCGCTCGGTCAGCATCCGGGTCAACTTCTACACCAGCGGGCCGCTCCGGGCCTGGTTCCTCCGCGAGGCGGAGGCGCTCGCCAAGCTCGACCATCCTTCCATCCGGCACGTCTACGACGTCGGCGTGGTGGGGGATCTGGCCTACCGCATCGGCAACTGGATCGACGGCGAAGGACTGCACGAGGCGGTGGGCCGGGGGCCGCGCCCGGTGCCCGACGTGCACACCCTGGCCCGCTCGCTGCTCAACGGTCTGGAGCACGCCCACAACCGCGGGGTGATCGTGCGCCGGCTGGTGCCCGCGGGCCTCCTGATCAGCCCCGGTGGCCGAGGCAGCCTGACCGATCTCCGTTTCTGCAGCCACACCCTGCCGGCCATCCCCGAGCACGAGCGCCCCAGCGGGCTCAACTTCATGGCCCCGGAAATCCGGAACGGCGCTCCCGGCGACACCGCGAGCGACGTCTACGGCGCGGGCGCCGTGATCTACTACGCCATCACCGGGGTCGAGCCGCCCGAATCCCCGGCCGACCTGGTACCGCCGACCCAGCTGCGGGCCGCCTGCCCTCTCGCGCTCGAGCGAGTCCTCCTGCGCGCGCTGCGGGAGACGCCGGGCAACCGCTATCTGACCTCCGTGGAGATGCTCGAAGACTTCGCCTCCGAAGCGGGAGACTACTCCACCGCCATCCTGCTGCAGGACACCTCGATGCCGTCGGGCTCGATGGCGGCCGTCTCCGTGGACGACTCGGTGCGCCAGTGGGAAAAGCGGCTGCGCCGCGCCCTGGGCGACGACTACGAACTGCTCACTGAGCTGGGCGCCGGCGGATTCGGACGGGTGTACCGGGTGCGGGACCTTCACCTGGAGCGCATCGTCGCCCTCAAGGTGCTGCATCCACATCTGATTCAGGATCCGGCGGTGGTCGAGCGATTCCGGCGCGAGGCCCAGCTCGCCGCGCGGCTCAACCATCCCAACCTGGTCAACATTTACGAAATCGGCGGGCGCTCGGGGTTGCTCTGGTACACGATGGAGTACGTGGAGGGGCCCAATCTGGCCCAGCGCATCGAGCAGGAAGGCCCGATGCCTTTCGAACGGACCCTGCGGCTCTTGCGCGAGGGCCTCTCGGCGCTGGCCCACGCTCACAGCACCGGCCTGGTGCACCGGGACGTGAAGCCGGAGAATCTCCTCTTCGAGCGGAGCGGAAGCCTGCGGATCACCGACTTCGGCCTTGCGATCGCGCTCCGCGGCCAGGGGATGTTCGGCGGCGCCACCAGCCAGAGTGGCACTCCGCGTTACGCCAGCCCGGAGCAGCTGCTGGGCGAGCGGGTGGACGGGCGGTCCGATCTGTACAGCCTTGCCGCGGTGGGGTACTTCGCGCTGCTGGGAGAACCGCCGTTCGAGGGCTCGACCCCGGTCCAGGTCCTGGCCAAGCAGACCACCAACGCGCTGCCCGACCTGCGGGCCGCGCGTCCCGATGTGGGTGAGGAGTGCGAGCGGGTGCTCCGGCGGGCGCTGCGCGCCGACGTGAACGCCCGCTACCCCACCGCGGGTGAGTTTCTCTCGGCGCTCAACCGCGCGGCGAAGCGGGACTTGAAGCCTGCCGAGCCGGCCTGGCGCCAAACGGTGGGCCGGCTGCTCAAACGACCAAAATCTTGACTTTTCCCGGAGAATTCTTCAGGTTGGGTGCGGCGAAGAATTGCAGGGCTCGTGATTGAACCGATAGACCCCGGCCAGTCGCCGAGGGTCTTTTATTCTTTTGTGGCGCGAGATACCCTCGCGTCCACACGGGGGCCGGGACGCCCGTCCGCGGGCACCGGTGGGGATTCACAACCAGGAGTCTGGCTCAATGGCACGTGTTACTGGCACCGTGAAGTGGTTCAACGACGCGAAGGGGTTCGGCTTCATCACCCCGGAGAACGGCGAAAAGGACTGCTTCGTTCATCACTCGGCGATCCGCATGGATGGGTTCCGCAGCCTTTCGGAGGGCGAGCGGGTTGAGTTCGACATCGTGCAGGGCGCCAAGGGCCCCGCCGCCGAGAACGTGACCAAAGCCACCACGTAGCTCCCCGCCCCCCGGTTACTTGTGCCGGTAGATCACCCGGCCGCGGGTCAAATCGTACGGCGAAAGCACCACGCTGACGCGATCGCCCTCGAGCACCCGGATCTTGAATTTGCTCATCTTTCCGGCGGCGTAGGCCAGAATCGTGTGGCCGTTCTCCAGCAGGACCCGATAGTTCCGGTCCGGCAGCACTTCCTGAACGACCCCTTCCATCTCGATTCCCTCTTCCTTCGCCATCCGGTCTCCTGGTTGGAAGTCACGGGCAATCCCTCAGAACCGGTGAAATGTCGTCCCGGCGGGGGCGAGACGCAACGGTGGACGTCCACCCGCCAAATCGCGTCCCACCTCTGCGGGCTTCAGATGCGTCCAGTGTCGGCTCTCGCGCGGATTTCATTTGTTTCGGGCTGGTGCTGGTTGAGCTGAGGCACTTGGGTGCCTGACTGCCGTGCACAACGCGCAAGTCATCAACGACTGGGTCGCAGCGGGGTTCGGGCGTGATATTCTGTTGAACTTCGGTTCGGCCTCTCTTCAATACAAGCGGTTCGCCGGACCCATGGCATGCCGTGGACAATCGGCGAAATCGGCGAAATCTGTGGACGGCAGTTAGCGCTCTCCGCGCTCAACCGGCCACCTCCCGGAGCCGGTCCATTTCCTCATCGACCATATCGATCAGCGGCCGCATCGCCACCGGGTCGAAGATCAGCGAGGCCCCTGCGGTCCGATACAGCTCGGGCAACGGCTGGGTCGCGCCGAGGGTCAGGAAGCGGCGGTAGGCGGCGAGCGCCGCGTCCCCGTCCCGCCGACGATTGCGGAAGACCTGCAGCGCGCCGAGCTGCGCGATGCCGTACTCGATGTAGTAGAACGGGTAGAGGAAAATATGCAGCTGCCGGTACCATCGGGCGGTCCGCTCCGCCGTCAGGCCGCTCCAGTCCACCCCCTGCTCGAACCTCGCCCGGAGCTTGAGCCACGCGGCATCCCGCTGATCGGGGTCGAGGCCTTTGCCGCTGGTGTATACCCAGTTCTGGAACGCATCCACCGCGGCGATATGGACCAGGCTCGCCAGGACGTCCTCGAGATGCTCGAGGCGCGCCACCGCGGCGTCACGCTCGTCCAGGAGGCCGGACGGCGGCCCCAGCTCCGGCGCCGCCAGCAGCTCCATGCTCATCGAGGCCAGCTCGGCCGCCTCGGCGCCTGGATGGCGCTGCCAGACCAATGGTTGCGCGTGCGCCGCGAAGGCATGGAACGCATGACCCGCCTCGTGGAGCATGGTGGTCACGTCCTCGAGCACCCCCGACGCGTTCATGAAGATGAAAGGACGGCCGATGACGTGAAGCGTATCGCAATACCCTCCCGGCGCTTTGCCTTTGCGACTGTCCAGATCGAGCAGGTCTTCGTCCACCATGATGTGGAATTGGGAACCCAGCACCGGATCCACCCGGTCGAACATACGGCTCACGCCCCGGGCCAGGTCGGCTCCATCCGTGAACGGCCGGAGCGGCTCGGATCGGTAGAGGTTCACGGCGATGTCCCAGGGACGCAACACCTCGACATGGAGCCGCTCCCGGCGCGCCGCGAGCGACCGGGTGTAGGCCGGCACCACCACGGATTCGACTGCGTCGTGGAAGCGGGTGCAGTCTCCCGGGGTGTAGTCGAATCGGTGCTTCGCGGCGAACGAGAAGGTTTGGTAGTCGCTGAAGTTGGCGTTCCGCGCCACCGCCTGGCGGCGTTCCACCATGAGGGTGAACAGCTCGGCCAGCTCGGCCCGCTCCTCGATGTAGGGCGCCACGGTGGCGCGATAGGCGCGCTCGCGCACCCGCCGGTCGACGCTCTGGAGGAAGGGCGCGAGCTGGGGGAGCGGACGGAGCTCGCCCTCCCACTGGGCCATCATGCCGCCGGTGATCCGGTGGTAGCGGGACCCGAGCTCCTCGATCTCGGCGAAGAGCGGGACATTCGCCTCCCGGAAAATGTCGATCGAGGCCCGGAACCGCGCGATGCTGGTCTCGAGACCCACGGGCACGATGCCGAGCCCGACCAGCCGCCGCGCCAGGCGAACGCCCTGCTCCTCGGCCCTGGGGATCACCTCGGTGGAGAACCGGAGGTGGGCGGCCTCCTTGTCGGGGTCGGTAGTATCGCAGGTGTAGGCGATCATCGCCCGCGAGGCCGCCTCGCCCAGCAGCTCCTCCATACGGGACCACTGGCGCAACCACCCGTCGAGGCTCTCCGCGTCGAGCGGCGCCGCGGCCAGCTGCTCGTAGAACGGCAGGAGGTCGCCCCAGGATGCCCCGGAAAACCCGGCGGCGGTATCCGGCAGCCTCACCCGGCGCCCTTCTCCCGGAGGGCATGGGGGGCCACGTCGAGGCGGAAGGCCATTGCCCCGACCAGCATCACGATCGTCCCGGCGATATAGAACGGCGCCGGACTGCCGAAGCGCTGGAAGGCGGACGTGGCGATCAGCGGAGCCACGACGCGGGAGAGTCCCGCGAAGGTCTGGGCCACGCCCATGGTCTCGCCGACTTCCGAGCGGTCCGACGCGTGGGACATGAGGGCCGTGGTGGCGGGAAACAACAGCGCCGTTCCGATCGGCACCAGCGCCATGACCGGCGCGAGCAGCCAGAGGTTGTGCACGAACGGATAGAGAAAGAGCCCCAGGGTGAGCAGCACGGTCCCGGCCCGCATGGCGCCCGGCTCGCCGATCCGGCGCACGATCGGCCCGAGAAGCAGTGAGCGCATGACCAGCGAGAGCGTGGCCACGTAGAGGAAAACATACCCGATGGTCTTTTCATTCAGGCCGAACTCCTGCCCCATGTAGAGCGCCAGCACCGACGTCATCGCGGTGAAGCCCAGCATACCCGCCGCATAGATCCAGATGAACTTGGGCACTGGTCCACGGGGATGCCGGATCACCTGCCAGGTCGCGTGCCAGATCGGGCGGGTCGGGCGGATCGGATCGCCGTCCTGCCGGGGCGGCTTCGACTCGGGCAGCCACTTCCAGGCAAAGCCGACGTTCACCAGACAGAGCCCCGCCGCGATCAGTCCGGGCGCGGCCTGGCCCCAGTGGGCGGCGAAGGAGCCGATGACCGGACCGATGATAAGGCCGACCGCGGTGGCCGAAGAGAGCCACCCCAGCGCCCGGGCGCGATCGCCCGGCGCGACGGTATCGGCAACATAGGCCTGAGCAACGCCGGTGGTGCCGCCGCCGGCGCCCTGAATCACGCGGGACGCAAACAGCAGCCAGACCGCGTTCGCGAGGCCGAAAATGGCGAATGCCGCCGCCGATCCCAGCAATCCGGCGAGCAGCGCCGGCCGGCGTCCATACCGATCCGATACCCGGCCCCAGAGCGGCGCCACCAGGAGTTGAACCACCGAGAACGAAGCGATGATGGCCCCGATCGTTTCGGGCGAGGCGTGGAGCTTGAGCGCGTAGAAGGGCATGATCGGCAGGACCATACCGAACCCGAGCATGTCGAGGCCACCGACTGCGATGAGCACCGAGAGCCGGCGCAGCTGATCGCGCTTCTCACCGCGGGATACCGGGTTCATCCGGCGGCGCCCCGGTTCTCGCCGGCCAGGAAGAACACGCCCGCGGAGAGCAGCATGAGCACCACGCCGAATGCGGCCGCCTGGCCTACATCCGCCTGGCGGAGGCTCGACAGGATCTCGATCGAGATCGGCCGGGTGTCATAGGTGTAGAGCATGATCGAGGTCACGAAATCCCCGAAGGCGGTGACGAAGGCCAGACACGCGCCCGCCGCGAGCGCGGGCGACAGGAGCGGAAGAATTACCCGGCGGAGCACCCGCACCCGTCCCGCGCCCAGTGAAGCGGCTGCGTCCTCGAGCGATGGGTCGAGTTGCCGGAACCCTGCCAGGACCGAGCGTCCCGCAATCGGCAGATTCCGTACGAGATACGCCAGCGGAAGGATCCAGGCGGTGCCCACCAGGATGACCCGTCCGGCCCAGGGCGCGTGCACGCTGAAGGTGGTGGCCAGCGCGATCGCGAAGACCGTGCCGGGCACCCCCCACGGCAGCGCGAGCAGCCCCTCGAGCAGCGGCCCCGACCGCACCCGCGCCCGCCGGCTGAGGACCGCCACCACCAGCGCCAGCAGCAGCGCTCCCGCCGTGGCGACCGCGGCCATCCACAGGCTGGTGACCAGCGGTGCCAGCCGGGCCGGATCGGCCACCATCGCGCGGTAGTTCACCAGGGAATACACCGGCGGCAGCGCCTCCATGGTCCAGGTCCCGCGCGGCACGAACGACACCAGCAGCAATGTCGCGAGGGGAAGCGTGAGCGCGAGGCCGAGCGTCCAGCCCAGCAGCGTGGCCAGGAGACGGGCGACCGACCCCACCTTGATCGCGGGCGCGGGCCCGACCCCTTTCCGGGCTCCCGTTGCGTCGGCGATCCCCTCCGTCTTTCGGAGCAGCAGCAGCCCCGAGATCGCCAGGAGAAGTAGGGCCGCGGTTTCGACCATGGCCAGACGGTCGTCGCCGTTCAGCTTGGTGCCGGTAATCTGGGTGGTCATGACCCGGAAGCCGCCGCCGAAAAGGTACGGCGCGCTGAACGAGGCGAGCGAGGTCATGAACACCAGGATCCCGGCGCCGGAGAGCGCCGGCCGCAGCAGTGGCAGCGTGACCCGGCGGAAGGTTCCCCATCGGTTGGCACCGAGGGAGCTCGCCGCTTCGGTGAGAGACGGGTCGAGACCGGACAGTCCTGCCCGCGTGAAAAGGTAGAAGTACACGTACATCGTGGCCACATGGACCAGGAGCACCGCACCGGCGCCCTCGAGCCGCCAGGGCGCGTGGTCCATTCCGAAGAGGCTCTGGACCATCCGCGCCAGAAAGCCGGTTTCACCGAAGAGGAACATGAAGGCGAGCACGCCCACGAGCGGCGGCAATACCGCCGGCAGCCCGAGCAGCGTGGCCACGATGCGGCGGCCGGGAAACCCGATGCGGCTGGTGAGAAATCCCAGCGGAATGCCCACCAGACCGGCGCCTATCGCGCTGGCCACCGACAGCGCG
>JAYUAL010000130.1:0-12364 GCA_043741355.1 Gemmatimonadales bacterium
CAGCGTGGCGTCGTCATAATCGAGCTCGCCATCCGCCAGAATATCCGATTCGATGCCCTTGAACATCCGGATCCCGAGCCCTGCGGCGTTGAGCGCGTCGACCTCGGCCCATTGGCGGTGCAGGTCGTCGACCGAGAGCCCCCCGGCATAGGCTGCGGCCTTGCTGTGGTCGGTGAGACCCACGTACGAGTATCCGGCCACGCGGCAAGCCACCGCCAATTCCTCCACCGTCAGGTTGCCGTCCGAGTAGTTGGTGTGGCAGTGCAGCAGGCCGGCCAAGTCGGAATCCTGGAGTAACTCAGGCAGCGGGCCGAACCGGGCCCGCTCGATCTCGTCGCCGCCCTCCCGAAGCTCGGGCGGGATTTCGGCGAGACCCAGCGCGCCATAGAGCGTTGCCTCGTCGGGCGTCGGAACGAATGCGCTCCCCTTCCACAGCGCGGCTGCATCGAGCCCGAATCCGAGGGATGCGGCATGGGTAGCCAGCCGTTCGAGGTGCGCCTCGCTCCCGGTCGCTTGCACCAGCACGGCGCCGAGATTGATCGCCGGCGTCACTACGATCCGGGCACCCATCCCGCCCGGGGTGCGGAGGGTCACCCGTCGTTCGTCCTCCCCGGCGATCTCCTCCAGCCCCGGGACCTGGGCCAGCGACCGGAACACTTCATCCGCGAGAACCTCCGCTACCAGTACGGTCACGAGGTCCCGCACCACCTCGGAACGCCGGCGGACTTCCCCCGCGACAATCGCGCGGGTAACTCCCGGCAGGCGCTCCAGCGCGGTGCGGAGCAATTCGGCCTCCTCGGCGGCGTGGTGCGAGAGCCTGAATGCCTGCACCCGTCGCACGAAGGCGATGCCCTTGAGTACCGTCTCGGCGGTCTTGGATCCGAACCCCTGGAGTGCGGACAGACGGCCATCGCGCGCCGCGTCTTCGAGCTCCACCAGGGTCTCGATCTGAAGCTGCTGGTGGATGGTGCGGATGCGCGTAACGCCCAGACCCGAGATGCGCAGCATTTCGACCAAGCCGGGTGGAATGTCCTCGCGCAGTTGTTCCAGCAGCTCGCAGCGGCCCACCGTAACGAGCTCCTTGACAATGCCGAGCGTGGCGGGTCCGACGCCCTTGGTGGCGGCGAGCGATCCGTCGGCCAGCGCCTGCGCCGGGTCCACGCTCAACCCGCGCACCGCCTTGGCGGCGGTCCGGAAGGCGCGGACCCGGAACTGATTCTCCCCCTGCAGCTCCAGGCAAGCGGCGATCTGTTCCAGGACACCCGCAACACCGGTGCGGTCTACGCTCATGACGAAAGCCTCCACGCGAGCTCGAGCAGCTCCTCCGCCCCGACGACCGAGGCCAGCCCGGCCCGCTCGGCGCCCGGCAGCATCCCCGAGAAGAGCGCGGAGCCGTCGGCGCGCTCCAGCTGCGCGGGCCGAGGGCCGACGACCTCGACCGCGGTGAACCCGGCTCGCCCGGGGTGCAGCCCGAAAATGGCGAGCACGGAAAGCCCGTTCCCGTCCCGGAATGAAAACCAGCCGTCCAGCGGCTCGGCGGTCCCGCCCGCCAGGGGAACGCCCCAAACCCGCAGCGGGGGGAGCTGTAAGTAGCGGGACGATTCGGTGACGGTAGCTGGAACACCCGGGCCGGTGCTGCGCAACGCGGATTCCAGCACGGCCTCAGGAACCAGCAAGGTCGGTTCCCCAGCGCTCCAGTAGAGATACGCCTGGTGCAGGAAGGCGGCCATAGTGCCGATTCCCTCCCCCAATCCTTCGTCGGGCTCGATCTCGCGCAGCAACTCTACCACTTCGCGCACCATCAGAAAGGCGTCGCGGTCGCTCGGGTCCCGCGCCGCGGCGGCGATTCCATCCCGCAATGCCGGGAACCGCCCCGGCGCGATGGCTCCCAGCACCAGCTCGAACGGCGTTTCCCGAGTGAGTGGGTTCACGCGCCACCGGGGAGAAACCCGTCCAGCACCCGGGTGAACTTCTCGGGCGCTTCGACATATGGCACGTGGCCACACTGGGGAATTCGTTCCAGCGGCGCGCCCAGCAATCCGGAGAGCACCGCGGCCGTTTCGACCGGAATGGGGTCGTCCTCGCCATGCAGCACGACCGCCGGCAGACCCAGCCCGCCCAGCCGAGGCCGGAGATCAAACTCGCCCAGACCCTCCCAGACTTCCTGCTGGGTGCGGCCAGTGATACGAAACGGAGTCAGCTCGGACGCCTTGCGCCAGTCGTGGAAGTAGCCCGCGACCGAGAGCTCGAACATCCGGCGGCGGTATTGCTCCGGACCCAGGTCGCGCAACCCTCCCTCCTGAAGCCGCCGTCGAGCCGCTTGGATTTCGGGGGCCGCATTCCGTTCGGCCAGGCGCCGCTCGAATTCGGCCCGGGCCTGGCGCCACACCGGCGCGGGCGATACCAGCCCCAGACGATCGACCCGGTCCGGGTGCTCGAGCGCGTAGAGCAGAGCGAGCAGGCCGCCCCAGGAGTACCCCGCGATGGAGAGCCGCTCGATGCCCCAGAACCCCCGCAACGCTTCGAGATCCGCGACGTGTTCCCGCCAGCCCACCGGTACCTCCCGCGGCACCGGGGAGCGGCCGCCGCCGCGCTGGTCGTAGTAGATGAGGGTCCGGCGGGTGGCCAACCGGTCAAAGCCGGGAAGGAGATAGTCGTGGTGCGCCCCGGGTCCTCCGTGCAGCACCACGGTCGGCGGCCCCGATCCGACCCGGCGCTCGAACAGGGTGACGCCCCGGACCAGACGCTGGGCTGTGGTTTCGGTCATGCGCCGCCGCCCGGGCCGTCCGGGACTGCGCTACAGGAGCACGGCGAGCGCATCGGCAACCTTCCGGACCTCCGCCTGCTCGGCGGCGTCGAACGGATCGGACAGGTCCGAGTCCACGTCGATCTGGCCCAGGATCAGGTCGCCGCGCCGGATGAGCACCACCAGCTCGGAACGGGTGAACAGGTTGCAGGCGATGTAGTTCTGGATCGCGCGCACATCGCCGACGTTCTGGTCCTTGCCGCTGGCCACGGCGGTGCCACAAACCCCGCGTCCGACCGGAATCCGGGTATGGTCGGTGGGGCGGCCCGCGAACGCCTCGAGGACCAGCTCATTGCCGTAGAGCATGTAGAGATAGACCGAAGTGTAGGGAGGCCCTGCGGCACGAACATGGTCGGCGGCAAGGCGCAGCAGCTCCTGCCTGCCCACCTCGCGCGTGAATGCGCCGCGGAGGGCGGCGATGATCCTTCCCGCCTTCAATACCGACATTCGGGGTCTCCGGAACGGTTCGATTTTGATCCAGCCCACAGGGTTCGATTGCCCACCCCAGAAATTAACCCTATCTTGTGCCTCCTCTTCCCCGGACGATACGCTCGACGATGGCAAGTCCATATCCCATAGCGGCGGTTTTGGGTTCCCTGGTGTTCGTAATGCGCCACGAACGCGGCGCACCGGAGCATCAGGACTCTCTGCTGCGCACGTTCCGCGCGATCCTGGCTGGGGGCGAGCTTACCGTGGAAGCCGCTTCCAACGAACTTCGTTTGGGTGGTGAGATGGTTCCGCTCGACGCGCCGGGCGCCGCGCTCTTCTGCGAACAGCTGCTGCTTCACGAAATTCGCGCCGCCGTGCTGCCGGCCGACATCGCCGATGCCGACCTGCTGCGCTTCGTGGCGGTCCTTTCGGCCTTCCCGGGAACCCATCCTTCGTACGACGACGTAATCGCTGCGCTCGGATCGACCGCCGAGCGGGTCCTGCTCACGCGAGCCACGGGCGATTTCGAGATCTTCAGCGCCGGAACCCACCGCGCGAATAGCTCGATCGAGACTCCCTCCGGACCCCGCCAGTTCCAGGCGACGGAGCTCGATCCCAATGCGGCGGCGGGCACCGAATCGGCCGACGCCCCGACTGGCGGCGTGGTGCCCGGGTCGCGCCCGCCAATGGAGACCCTGCTCACTCAATGCCGCGAGGCGATCGACCAGCAGGATTGGGAGGCCTTGCTGGAGTCCGCGGTGCAGGTAGTGGAGGGAGAGGACGACATCGCCTCGGACTTGGCGGGGAGCCTCCATCGCATCGAGTTCAAGCGGCTGATGTCCCGGCGGGTCCTGGGAATGATCGCCCGACTGGCCCACGGCGAGAGAAGGCAGGAGGCGATCACGGTGCTCCGCCGCTTCGGCATCGAGGGGACCGAGGTGCTGATGGATCTGCTGGTCGAGGCGACCAACATCGGCGATCGCCGCGGCTTCTATTCCGCGCTGGTCCAGATGAACGAAGGAACCAGCGTCATCGTGCAGCACCTGACCCATCCGCAGTGGTACGTGGTCCGGAACGCCGCGGACCTCTGTGGCGAGCTGGCGCTAGCCGAGGCCATTCCAGCGCTGGCCAGGCAAACCCGGCATCCCGACGAGCGGGTCCGCAAGGCGGTGGCCGAGGCGCTGGGAAAAATCGCAACCCCGGTCGCGATGGAAACCCTGGCCAAGATGCTCTTCGATCCGGCGCCGGCGGTGCGCCTTCAGGCGGTGGCGCACCTGCGGGGCCGCCGGGTCCGCGGAATGACCGGCCCGATCGGCGAGCTGCTTCAGCGGGAAGAGGATACCACGGTCCAGCACGAGGCGCTGCTTGCCCTGGGTAGAATCGGCTCGCCGGAAGCGATCACGCTCCTGGCGGAGTGGGCGTCGGCTGGCGGGGGGCTGCTCAGGAGGAGGGCCATGCCGGCACGCTTGACCGCCGTACAGGCCCTCGCGCTTGCGGGGCCCGCTGCGGTCGGGGCGCTCACCACGCTGCAGAAAGACGCCGCGAAGGAAATACGGGAGGCCGCTGCGGCCACCATGCAGGCGATGAGCCGCTAGGGCTAGCGGGGAACGAAGTCGGTGTCGGGGGTCACCCGGCGCACGAATTCAGCGAGCAACCGGGCGGCCCGGTCCAGATCTTCCAGCGCCACCAGCTCGTTGGGGCTGTGCATGTAGCGGATCGGCACCGACACCAGTCCGGTGGCGACACCCCGATGGGCCCCGGAAATCGCATCGGCATCGGTCCCGGTATCCCGGCCCGCCGCCTGCACCACAAAGGGAATTCCCTCCTCTTCCGCCACCCGCACCAGCATGTCGAACATGCCGGCGTTGATGGACGAGCCCCGGCTCAGCACGACGCCACCGCCCAGCGACACATCGCCGTGCTTCTTCTTTTCCACGCCCGGCGTGTCGGTGGCGTGGGTAACGTCCACGACGATTGCGGCGAGCGGGGTAAGTCCGGTGGCCGAAGTGCGGGCGCCGCCACCGCCACCGAAGGCGATCTCCTCCTGGGAGGTGGCGACTGCGGTAACAGCCACACCGGTGGGCCCGGTGGCGACCCGGCGCAACGCTTCAAGCACCACGAAGGCACCGATCCGGTTATCCAGGCTGCGGCTGGCCAGGCGGTCATTCGGCAGCCGAAGCACGCAGGAGGCGAGGACCCCGGCGTCACCCACCCGGATCCGCCCGGCGGCCTCGCCCTTCGATGCCGCACCGATGTCGATCCAGAGATCGGTGATTTTGGAGACCTTTTCCCGCTCCTCCTTGTCGAGGAGATGGATCGCGGGCTTGCCGATCACGCCCGTTACGGAACCCTCCCGTCCGAGCAGCATCACCCGCTGTCCCACGAAGACCTGCGGGTCCCATCCCCCGATGGGCTCGAACCAGAGGTAGCCCTGGTCGTCGATGTGCACGACCATCAGACCGATTTCGTCAATGTGGCCAGCGAGCATGATGGGGGGGGTGCCCGCCGCCCCCCCGTGCAGGGTGGCAAACGAGTTGCCGCTGACATCCACCCGTACCGCATCGGCAAAGCCTTGCGCCTCGCTGCGCCAGCGCCGGGCGGGCGCGGCCTCGAACCCGGAAGGACCCGGAGCATCCAGCAACGCAGTCAAGAACGTCAGCGAGGCGTCGGTCAGCATCGCGCAAAATGGCTCCTTCGGACCCGCTCGCCAACCCCTCGGTTCTCAGGTAGTTTCAGCATGCCGGTATCCAGCGGGTTACTCATGGAGGAAATCCCGATGACCAAGATCGCGATCACAATTGGCGCAGGTACCGCATTGCTGCTGTCCCTCGGCTGCGGCAGCGGCGGGACCGCCCCGCCACCGCCGCCGCCGCCAGGATCTCCCGTGATGGCGAAGGCCAGCACCAGCGGTGACGCCCAGTCGGCTCCACTGGGCACGGTGCTGCCCAACCCGCTCCGCGTAATCATCACCCTTAACGGCAATCCCGTGTCCGGACGAACCGTGGCCTGGTCGGTGGCGCCGGCGGGCGGATTGGCCAGCCCGACCAGTTCGACGACCCTTGCGGACGGAACGGCTTCGACCAGCATCACCCTGCCGCCGTTGGGTGCCCCAGCCACGATTACCGCGTCTTCCAACGGCGTCACGGGGTCGCCGATCACCTTCACCGCGGAGGCCACCGGTGCGGGAACCCAGGTGACGGTGGCCGTTGTGAATACGTTCTATTCGCCCGATGTCTTTCGCCTGAAGCTGGGCGGGGTGGTGACGTTCACGTGGGGGGCAGGCGCGTCGTCGCATACGGTCACCCCCGTCGCCAATACGATTCCCACCTCGAGCAATCCGCCGCCCCCCGGCACTCACGACGCGCCCTACACCTTCGATACGGTGTTCCCGACCCTGGGAACCTTCAAGTTCTTCTGCTCCACCCACGGGGCTCCGGACTCCGGCATGCGCGGGACCATCACAGTCGTTCCATGATCAAGGGCTGGATCGGGGCGCTGGGCGCGCTGGCGATCCTGGCCTCCGGCGCGGCGGCCCAGGGCACCGACGACTGCTTTCCAGGCAAGTCGTCGAACGAGGCGCGGATGATGGCGAAGTTCGACGTGCCGCTCGCCTTCAGCGCCGTCGCGGCGCCGGAGCGACGTTCCGCGGGTCGGATCGAGCTGGGGCTCGAGCTGAGCTACGTGCCAGGGGTGGATCCCGCGCTGGCGATCCCGACCGAATGCAGACCGGGGAAGCTACGGCCCGAGAACACCGACCTCCTCTCCGCGATCCCCCGGCCAAGAGTCGCGTTGGCGCTGCCCTGGGGCTTCGGAGTGGAAGCAAGCTGGATTCCCCCGTTCAGGTTTTCCGAGGCCAGAGCGAACCTGGTCAGTGTGGCCCTGTCGCGCACCACCGCGATACAGGGCGGCGCGGTACTTCTCAATATCCGCGCGCACGGAACCTTCGGCGTCATCAACGGGCCGATCACCTGCAACGATGCCGCCCTGAAGGACGCAACCAGCGAGTGCTTTCAGGGCACCCGCTCCGACGATGCGTTCCATCCCAACGTGGTCGGGGTCGAAGCGGCGGTGGGGTGGCGTCTGGGCAAATCACTCCGGCCCTACATTGGCGCGGGCTACAATCATCTGGCCCCGCGGTTCCGGGTGAATTTTACCAACCAGTTCGACCAGACCGACCGGCGGCGGGTCAGTGTCAACCTGACCCGCGGGGTATTGTTCGCGGGAGCGACCTGGCGCGCCACGCGGGCATTTGAGCTGAGCGGAGAGGTGTACTCCCCCCCGACCGACGCGGTGACGGTGAGGGTGGCGGGGAGGGTGGTGCTGGGAAAGCGGGGAGCAGGGAGCGGGGAGCGGTAACTGGTCACTGGTTACGCTTCACCGTCCAATCCCCCTTCCGCGCCCCCGGCACGATCTGCCACTCAGGCAAGAGCTCCAGCACCCATCCGGGGCCGGTGAGCCGGCGCCCAGTGATGTCCGCCGGAGCGGGAACGATGGCGCGCTGGAAATTTCCCGAGATCAGCCCGCCCGACCCATCGCACTGTAATACGCCCCAGCGGTCGGTCAGCCGAAGCGCGCCGTAAACCGTACCCACTCCCTCCAGCGCCTCGACCTTCCCAGGATCGAATCCGATTTTCATCTCGGCGAGGGGCAGCTCGAGCACCGGGCCACCCACGAAGCGACTGCGGAGCGAGGCGACGTGGGCGACCCGCCTGGTTGCGCGCGTCTGTTCCTCCTTGCGGACCGCGGCGTATCCGTACCCCGCCGCCCGAGTCACGGCGCCCGCCGGACGCACCGGCCCCGCGCCGCGGAGCGAGGACTCCAGCACGAAGGCCAGATCGCTCTGGCGCGAGAGGGAGTCGCGCCATCCCGGCGACAACTCATCGAGGAAGAATCCGTACGCCGGACCGGTCTGGTAGGCGAAGCTGCGCTCGAGGTGAGTCGCCGAATCGAGGACGGCGAGGCGGTCCTCGACCAGCGAGCGACGCGCCGCCTCGGACCCCGCCCCGATCGTGATTCCGGTGTACTCCGCTAGACCCTCGTTCAGCTCCAGGGCGGGCTCGGTGGAATCGGATTCGGGGAAGAGCTTGCGCCGGGCGCGGCGAAAGGCGATCGCGTCATGCAGCGCCCGGGTGCGGCCGGCGCCTTCGAGGGAAAGCGCACGGCTGAGGGCGCGAGCCTCGAGCCTGAGCCAGAGGCGGCCATCACGCCCGGCCAGGTGCGCATTCGCGGGATCGGCAAGCCGGAAGCCCAGACTGTCCTGCACCCGGTGCCACAGCTCGTGCACAAAGAGTACACCGCGCCGCAGCGAGTCCGATGTGATCGGCCACGCCAGCATCGCCCAGGTCACACCGCCCCACCGGAACGCGGTGTTCGCAACGTTCTCCGAAGCGGGCAGCATCCCGGTGTAGAGCGAACCGGCGGGCCGCAGCCGGCCCCCGGTGTCGGGGGTATCGGTGAGCACCACCCGGCTGGCGCGGTCCACGAAGAGCAGCGGGCCGGCCAGCGAACGGCCCCAGAGTCGCCCCGCATCCCGCGCGGTCAGCACCGCGGCTTCCTGGAAATAGCGCCGGGCGATCGCGGTGTCGATCGCTGGACCGGCCGGATCCTGGGCCATCAGCCCCTGTGGCGATATGAGGAGTGCGGCCGCACAGAGGAACACGGGGCTTGTGAGAAGTCGCGGCATGAATGGCAGGATGCGCCAACTCCCGGTGGGGTCGCCGGGCCGGAATTGCGGCAGGGTCCTGGCCCCCCTTACTCCGGCGGAGCGCTGAGCGAATCGGGGCCGGTGGGGCAGTTCTCGCGCCGCCGGGTGTCCGCCAGGTCGATGATGCGCCATCCCGCCGGGAGGCGCACCAGGTGGAAGGCGTCCACGCCGCAGTGGGAGAGCCGGGCGCCGAGGTAGAAAGTGTAGCTGGCCCAGACCGAGGCCAGCGCGCCGTCCACCTTCACCACGGTACTGGTGATCCGCTCGTCCAGCATGCCACCGGCGGAGCCGGCCACCGACGAGAGCCACTGATCGGGCGATTCGACCGTCACCGATACCGTGCCATCGCGGGTGGAGGGACTCGCCATGCGCGCGTCTGGATGGAGCTGGGCGCGCATCTTCGCCGTGTCACGCGCCCGCATGCCGTCGAACAGCCGGCGCACCACGCCGAGCACTTCGCGCTCCTCCGCTTGCGCGGCGAGGGGACCCGCTGAGAAGGACAGAGCGAGCAGAACGAGGGAAGCGGTCGAGTGCATGCGCATGAATCGGGAACTCCCCAGAGGTGGTTTGCGAACCTATCACGCCCCGGCGGCGCGCATCAGTCCGCGGATTCGCCGGGTTGAGCGGGTCGGCGAGTGGGATCGGCCAGGAGCCGCTCGGTGAAGTCGAGCCGCTCCGCGAGCTCGCTCACCTCGTGGCGGAGCGATTCGATCTCGTCCATGAGCTCCTGAGGCACCCCGTGGGTGAGCGCATTGGAATCCTCCGGGTCCCACAGCGAAACCCGCCGCTCGTTGACGTCGCGAAACTCGCCGCTCGCGATGGTGATCAGATCGTAAAGATACCAGAGACCGAAGCCGCCGAGCGTGCAGAGCTGCAGCAGCCCGGTGCCGATCTTGCCGACATAGAAGCGATGCGCACCGAAGACCCCCAGCGGGATGCAGAGGGCGAGCGCGACGGCGCGCGATTTGTCCGAGGGGGCATTGACCATGACGAGACAATACTACCGTCCCACCATAAGTCCAGAGCCCGCCCCGGTCAGCGACCGGCCGCCACCTCGCCCCCGATTTGTACCATCGCGTCCACCAGCGCATCGAAGTCTTCCCGCCGGCTCCGGTGGTTGGTGATGGCGACTCGGATCGCGAACCGGCCGTTCAGCACCGTGGAGGACGGAACCGCGATGCCCCGCTCCTGGATCCGCATCAGGATTTCGCGATTCATGGCGTCCATCGGTTCTCCCTCCTTCTTTCTCGCCGATCCCTCCTCCCCGAGGTATCTCAGGCACACGATGTTGAGCGGTACCGGCGCCATCAACTCCAGCTCGGGATGGCGGTGCACGTTGTCCGCGAGGTATTCGGCCTGGGCCACGTTCTGCTCGATCAACCGGGCGTACTTGGCGATGCCGTGCTCCTGCAGCAGCATCCAGACCTTGAGGCCGCGGAACTCCCGGGACAGCTCCGGCCCCAGCGATCCGGGGTCGTGATCGTTGGGAGCGGCGCCCCGCGCCTCCCGCGAGAGGTAGCTCGCGTGGGTGGCGAAGGGGCGCCGGTGGGCTTCGCGGTCGCGCACCAGCACGCAACCCACGTCATACGGCATGTAGAGCCACTTGTGCAGATCGAATGCGATCGAGTCGGCGCGATCCATTCCTGCCACCAGGGGGCGGAGCCGGTCGGAGAGCGCGGCGAGCGCGCCGAAGGCACCGTCCACATGAAACCAGAGCCGCTCCCGCCGGCACAGATCGGCGATGGCGGTGAGATCGTCGATGGCGCCGGTGTTGACGGTGCCGGCGTTGCCGACCACGCAAAACGGGCGCCGGCCAGCCGCGCGGTCCTCGGCGACGGCCCGGGTCAGCACGGCGATGTCGATCCGGAACTCGGCGTCCACCGGAATGGAATGGAGGGCGCGCTGGCCCAGGCCCAGCAGCCGGATCGCCTTGTCCACCGAATTGTGGGTTTGCGCCGAGGCGTAAAACACCGGCCCCCCGGGAACCACGCCGACGCCCTCCTCGCTGATACGGGGGTCGCCCGCATCGCGCGCGGCGGCCAGCGCGACCAGGTTGGCGACCGATCCGCCGGTCACCAGCACCCCGCTCGCCTCCGCCGGGAAGCCAACCATCGACTTGCACCAGTCGATCACTTGCTCTTCCACGTAGGGCGCTGCCTGGTGTCCGCCTCCCGCGTTGGTATTGATCACCGCCGTCGCAAGCTCGGCCAGGGCGCCGCTGGGGCTTCCGGTACCGTTGACCCAGCCCCAGAAGCGGGGATGAACGTTACCCCAGGGATAGGGAAGTACCGACTTGCGGAGCTCGTCCCAGCTGGCCTCGAGCCCGGATCCTTCGCGGGGCAGTGGCCGCCGGAGCGCCGCGCGCACCTCCGCGGGCACCGGCCGCCAGGCCGGGCGATCCCGGACGGTGCGGAGCCAGTCCAGCAGCTCGTCCAGCACGGCGTGGCTGTGGGCGCCGAACGCCTCCCACGAGGCAGGATCGAGGGATTCTTCGGGGCGGTCGGGCATGGGATTCATCCTCTTGCGGCGCGGCTCGGGAATGGGGAAGATACCCGCTCGATTCGATCCCACCACCGGGTACTGGTACAGTTTGAAAGTTAGGAGCCGTTGCGCGTTCCGCCCCGGTCGCTAGCTTCGGAACATGGCCAAACCTCGCCCCACACCTAAGCGCCCGAATGATGTAAATCAGTTGGCGCGGCGCGTCGTCGCCATCTCCACCGGCGAGGAGTCGGACGAGAGCCCCGCGCCGGTCGATCCGAAGCACGCGAAGCGAGGCGAGGCCAGGGCGGCGAAGTTGACGGCGGAGGAGCGGAGTAGGATCGCCAAGAAGGCGGCGGACGCTCGTTGGATCGACAGGAGGTAGAAAAAGAGAGGAGCCCCTTGCGGGGCTCCTCAGTCACTCAGATCTTCTTTTCGCGAACATCGCTCACCTCACTGGCGCTCTGCGCCTGTTGGGGGTTCAAAGCGGCCACAGGTCAGCCCTCGAAATGCGGGCCTGTGGTCGTTCCCTATTCTATTCCTCCGCTTCGTCCTCAAGGTCGGCAGCGGGCTCCTGATCGCGTATCGGGATCGTGAAGTCGAGCACCGACCCGAAAGTGAGGACAAACTTGTCACGGCGCGCCTGTGTCCATCCCGCGCCGTGGGAAGGCAGGACACGAAGGAGCCCCAGTAACGCCTCGGGCACCCCCAAAGCATCGCCATCGGAGCGCGCGGTGCGCTTGACTGGCCCGGACCGATCCGTGAGCCTGCCGCTATCCATCGACCGCTTGGCAACGACCTTCTTGCCGGTGGTTGCACGGGTCACGACTGGCCGTGTCCCCTGAGGGACGATGCCAGCGGCTTCGCAGAGCCCCAAGAAAAGCGTGACCATGCGGCCACGCTGTCCTATGGGATTGAACGCGCGAAAGGCGTCCGATACGCGGTTT
>JAYUAL010000131.1:0-5367 GCA_043741355.1 Gemmatimonadales bacterium
CCTACCTGGCAACAGGGCAATACCCTACAAGAAAATGGGCCTGGGTAGAGTTGAACTACCGACCTCACGCTTATAAGATACCGCGGCTAGGATCACCGACTCCTGGAACTTCTCGGATTTCAAGGCGGTTGCCCAAAGATCAGGACGGCACCGAAGCGGATCAATCCTGCGGATTCTCGGTGCGAAGTGGCACCTGAAGTGGCACCAGCCGTCACGTTTGCTCTGCGGAACCGGGCCCATTCTCGTCCGGTATCGCCACGCTATCGGCGGGAACCTCGACGACGCGTCCCGCGCGCCAGAGGACGAGCGGCAGGCCAAGTTGCCGGTGACGTCGGACCACACGGTAACCGGCCGCTTCGATGGCCCGATCGATTGCGGTCCCGTCCCGCACAATGGCGCCACTGTCTTTACTGGAACGATCAATCACTGGTCCTCCCCCTCGACCTGGCGGCGCACGAGCGCCCAGCGTTCGGCGTCGACAACAGTCGGTTGGCGCCCAGCGGTGCCGTACGCAATGAGCCGCGGGCCGACGACCGTGCTCCCGTCGTAAAGGCGCCAAGTCGTCACGGCGGGCCGGTAGAGCCGGTCGAAGTTGACCAAGCTCTTGCGGAATCTCCGGCGGATCACCACTTCCGACACATCGTGACCTCCGGCCTGGACCCGACGGCGTACCCGCGCAACCGCCAGATCCGCCGTCGGGAGCCACAGGTAGAATATATGGCATTCGTAGCCGGCGCCCGCAAGCCGGCGCAAGAAAGTATGGAGCGTCCTCCCGGACAGCGTGCTCTCGAAGGCGAAATTCGCGTGGCGCTCGGCCAGTTCGCGGAGTCGCGCCAGCAGGATGCGGCCGGCCTCGACCGCCGAGTCTTCGGGACGAAACCCGGAGAGGCCTTCGGCGATCACATCCGCGTTAACGAATGCGTCAATACCCACGGTGTCCCGAAGCAGGTCCGGAGCTGAGGATGTCTTCCCTGCCCCGTTCGGACCCGCGATCACGATCACCTGAGGCCCACTGCCACGCCTCACGGCCGGATTGCCCATAGGGGCCCGCTGGTCCCGGTACTAACTGGGGTCCCATCGGAGCCGCTCGAGGTGCAGTTCATCACGTGACCCCAGTCCTCGACGTCGCCGGAGCAATGCGTTGGTAGGGCCAAAAGAATAACCCCGCCCGAGGCCTCGCAGCGTATCGGACGGGGAGCAAGCCATCCTGCGCCAACTGGCACCAGGAACTGGCACCAGCCCTCCCACCCCACAACAAAAGCCCCGTCCCGCGCCATAACTGGAAGCGGGGGCAACGTCCCTCCAAATGGGCCTGGGTAGAGTTGAACTACCGACCTCACGCTTATCAGGCGTGCGCTCTAACCACCTGAGCTACAGGCCCCACTACCCCAACAACTTAGCCACCCTCCCCGGACACCGGAACCCGGCATCTGCCCCCCGAAACCCGGGCCGACAATCTATCCGGCCCGCCTTCCCGGCGGTACTACCGCACCGGCCCCCCCTGTACCGCCCCCAGCCCAAAGTTGACGGGTCCAGACCCCTTCCGTACGTTCCGCCCGGTATTCACCGGTGTGCTGCCGCCAACCCGGCGGCCTCCTCCCTCGCTACCACCATCCAATGACCGATCCGGGCCAGGTGCTGCGAGCCGCTCTTGTCGATCGTTACCGGATCGAGCGCGAGCTCGGCCGTGGCGGTATGGCCACCGTGTACCTGGCCCTGGACCTGAAGCACAACCGCACCGTCGCGCTCAAGGTGCTCCACCCCGAGCTCGCCTTCGCCCTGGGCATCGAGCGGTTCCTCCAGGAGATCGGGACCGTCGCGCAGCTTACCCACCCCCACATCCTCACGCTGCACGACTCGGGTGAAGTGGATGGCCTGCTCTACTATGTGATGCCCTACATCGACGGCGAGTCCCTCCGCAGCCGGTTAACCCGCGAGCCCCAGCTCCCCGTGAAGGAGGCCCTTGCCATCGCCCGCGAGGTGGCCGGCGCGCTGGACTACGCCCACCGCCACAACGTGGTGCACCGGGACCTCAAGCCGGAGAACATCCTGCTCAGCGACGGCCAGGCCCTGGTGGCAGACTTCGGGATTGCGCGCGCTATCCAGCGAGCCGGCAGCGACAAGCTGACCGGCACCGGGCTGTCACTCGGCACCCCGGGATACATGAGTCCGGAACAAGCGTTTGCCAGCGAATCGCTCGACGGCCGCAGCGACATCTACGCGCTGGGCTGCGTGCTCTACGAGATGCTGGCGGGCGAGCCCCCGTTCGCCGGGCCCACGCCCCAGGCCACCCTCGCCAGGCGCCTCACCGAGCCGGTCCCGTCCCTGCGGGCATTACGCGCTGCCGTGCCGGTCGCGGTGGAGCACGCGGTCACCAGGGCGCTGGCCCGGGAACCGGCCGATCGCTTCCCCACCGCTCGGGAGTTTGCCGACGCGCTTGCCGGCTCCGCCGAGCATACGGGGGCGGCGGCGCCGAAGCGTCGACCCCGGCGCGCCGTGATTTTCGGGGCCGGCGGGGTGGTGCTCCTGATCGCGGCATTCCTCGCCTTCCCCGCCCTGCGCGGCCGCTCCGGCGGCGCCACTCCGGCGCGATCGGCGGCGACGGGCGCGCTGTCGTCCATCGCCGTCCTGCCGTTCGCCAGCATGAGCGCGGCTCAGGAAAACGAGTACTTCTCCGACGGGATGAGCGAGGAGCTGATCAACGCCCTGGCCCGGGTGGAGGGGCTGCGCGTGGCCGCCCGGACCTCCTCGTTCGCCTTCAAGGGCAAGGACCTCCAGATCGTCGATATCGCGCGGCAGCTCAAGGTCGAAGCGGTGCTGGAGGGAAGCATACGCCGGGCCGGCGATAGCCTCCGCATCTCGGCTACGCTGCTGAACGGAGGGGATGGCTTCAAGCTCTGGTCCCACACCTATGACCGGAAGCTCGACGACGTTTTCGCCGTGCAGGAGGAGATCGCCCGCGCCATCGTGACCGCGCTCAAGCTCCGGCTGCCGGCCGGCACCGGCCCGTCGCTCTTCGGCGCCGGCACCGACGACCCCGAGGCGCACGATCTCTATCTGCGCGGGCGCCACGCCTGGAACCAACGGACGCCCCAGGGATTCCAGCAGGCGGTCCGGTATTTCGAGCAGGCGATTGCCCGCGACTCGCTCTATGCGCCGGCGTACTCCGGACTGGCGGACACCTACCTCAGCCTCTACGACTACGAGGTGATCCCGCCGGGAGAGTCGACTCCCAAGGCGAGGGCGGCAGCGAACCGGGCGCTTCAGCTGGACCCCACCCTCGCCGAGGCGCGCAATTCGCTCGCCCACCTGATGCTGCATGACTGGAACTGGGCCGCCGCCGAGCGCGAGTTCAAGCGCGCCATCGAGCTCGATCCCGGCTACGCGCCCACCTACCATTGGTACGCCCTGAGCCTGACGACCGTGGGGCGGCTCGACGAGGCGGTCGCCGCGATGACCAAGGCTCAGGAGCTGGATCCGCTGTCGGTCCGCATGAACGCGGATCTGGGGATGGCGTTCCTGGCCGCCCGGCAATACGATCGCGCCATCGAGCAGGAGCGCCGTACCAAGGAGCTGGATCCGAAAGTTCCGACGCCGTACTGGATAGCGGGGATGGCCTACGAGCAGAAGGGACAGTACGCCGACGCGAAGCGTGAGATCGAGCAGGCGCTGGCGCTATCGCCGGGTAACCAGAACTACCTGGCTGCGCTCGCCAGGGTGCATGCCCTCGACGGGAGGCTACCCGAGGCGCGGGCGATTCTGCGCAACCTGGAGGCGAAAGCGGTGAAGGGTGACGGGTCGCCCTTCTTCGTGGCGATCGTGCACACCGCGCTGGGCGACAAGGACGCGGCCTTCCGATGGCTGGAGCGCGCCTACGACGAGCGCTCCGGATCGATTCGCTATCTCAAGATGGAGCGGCGGCTGGACGGTCTCCGCTCCGACCCGCGCTACATCGATCTGATGCGACGGGTGGGTCTGCCGCCGTAAGAGAATTGGTCCTACCGCTCCTCCGGCTCCTCTTCGATCTCGACGTCGTCGTCGAAGTCTTCCTCCAGATCTCCCTCACCCTCGGCGAGATCGTCCTCTTCGTCATCGAGATCGTCCTCGTCGTCATCTTCGTCGTCGGAATCGTCAAAGGCGAACCCGTCCTCGAACTCATCCTCGTCGTCGAACTTCCGACGGAGCTCCCCGTCCATGAGCGACGCCACCAGGGCCGGCATTTCTCGTTCCGCCTCTCGTTGACCTGAGGGTTGACGCGCCGCTGCTACGACGCGTTCTCGATCCGGGCCGCGGCCCGGGCCGCCTTCTTCCGATCCACCGCCGCCAGTACCCGCTTCCGAAGCCGGATGTTCTCGGGGGTGACCTCGATCAGCTCGTCCTCCTCGATATACTCGAGGCCGTATTCGAGATTGATGTCGCGTGGCGGCTCCAGCTGGATGTTGTCGTCGGTGGCCGTCGTGCGCATGTTGCTCAGCTTCTTTTCCTTGGTGACGTTCACGTCCATGTCGCCGGGACGGGAGTTCTCCCCCACCACCATGCCCTCGTAGACATGCTCGTTCGGCTCCACGAACATCTGGGCCCGCTCCTGCAGGTTCCCCAGCGCGAATCCCACCACCTGTCCCTCGCGGTCGGCCACCAGCACCCCGCGCTTCCGTCCCGCCAGCGGTCCCGCCCATGGCCCGTAGGCCAGGAACCGGTGGTGCAGCGTGCCGGTACCCCGAGTGTCGGTCAGGAAGTCCGAGCGGTAACCGAACAGCCCGCGGCTCGGGATCTTGAACACCAGCCGGACCAGGCCCATGCCCGGGTTCCGCATCTCGGTCATTTCGCCGCGACGGGGCCCGATCTTTTCCATAACCGCCCCCATGTGCTCTTCGGCGACGTCGATCATCAGCTCCTCGTACGGCTCCAGCCGCTCGCCGGTGTCACTCACCCGGGTGATGACCCGGGGCCGGGACACCTGGAATTCAAATCCCTCGCGCCGCATCGTCTCCATGAGGATGCCCAGGTGGAGCTCGCCGCGTCCCGACACGGTGTGGGTGTCCGGGGAATCGGTTTCCTCGACCCGGAGCGCGACGTTGCGCTCCAGCTCCCGGTAGAGCCGGTCCTTGACCTGGCGGCTGGTGACGTACTTCCCCTCCCGGCCGGCAAAGGGTGAGTTATTGACGATCACGTCCACCGAGATGGTGGGCTCCTCGACCGCGATGCCCAGCAGCCGATCCCGGTGAGCCGGATCAGTCAGTGTCTTGCCGATTTCGATGCCCTCGAACCCCGAAACGACGCAGATGTCCCCCGCCGGCACCTCGTTCACGTCGATCCGGGCCAGGCCGTCGAACGTGTACAGCTTGGTGATCCGGCTCTCATCGCCCA
>JAYUAL010000132.1:0-2203 GCA_043741355.1 Gemmatimonadales bacterium
GCCTTCGATCGCACCGGGCGCAACACCGAGGCAACCATGGAGGGGGTCAGCGCCACCGCCTCGGTGATTACCTCGGCCGCATTGATCATGATCGTAGTATTCGGGGCGTTCGCCTTCGCGCGGGTGCTGATGGTGCAGTTCCTGGGTTTTGGCCTAGCGGTGGCGGTGCTGCTCGATGCGACGCTGATCCGGATGGTGCTGGTCCCGGCGATCATGCATCTGGCAGGGCGGTGGAACTGGTGGCCGGGGGGAAGAAGGGGGAGTCCGGGATCCGGGGTCAGGGATTCTGGAACGTCCGGCTCACATCCGATTCCCCCACCCCCGACCCCTGATCCCTAGCTCTTCGCGTCGAGCCAGTTGTCTCCCACCCCCACTTCCACCACCAGCGGCACCTCCAGCGACGCCGCGCCTTCCATGTGCTCCTTCACCAGCGCCGCGACCCGTTCGACCTCCGCCACCGGCGCCTCCAGCACCAGCTCGTCGTGAACCTGCAGGAGAAGCCGGGCGGCATATCCGCCCTCCCGCAAGGCGCCGTGGATGCGGGCCATCGCAATCTTGATCAGGTCGGCGGCGGAACCCTGAAGGGGGGCGTTCTGGGCCTGCCGCTCGCCGAACGCCCGCATGTTGAAGTTGCGGTCGTGCACCTCGGGGATATAGCGGCGCCGGCCGAACAAGGTCTCGACATACCCGCGCTCGCGGGCGATCTCGACCTGCCGGTCCAGGAACACCCGAACCCCGGCAAACCGGCGGAAATACTCGGCGATGAAGGCCTTGGCCTCTTCCTGGGGAATCGAGAGCTGCTTCGACAGCGCAAAGGGCCCCTGGCCGTAGATCGTGCCAAAATTGATGGTTTTGGCGCGCGCCCGCATGTCGGCGGTCACCTCGGCGAGCGGCACGTCGAAGATGATCGACGCAGTTTGCCGGTGAATATCCTGTCCCTGCCGGAACGCCTGGATGAAGGCGGGATCGAGCGAGAGGTGGGCCATCAGGCGCAGCTCGATCTGGGAATAATCCGCCACCACAAACTTCCACCCCGGTTGCGGCACGAAGCCCCGGCGGATCGCTTCGCCACGGGACGAACGCACCGGGATGTTCTGCAGGTTCGGGTCGGTGGAGGAGAGCCGACCCGTAGCGGCGCCGATCTGATTGAAGCTGGTGTGGATCCGACCGGTCGAGCCGTGAATCTTCTTCGGCAGGACGTCCACGTAAGTGGAGCGCAGCTTCTCGAGCTCGCGATAGTCAAGCAGCAGCCTGGGCACCTCGTGTCCCATCTCGGCGAGCTGTTCCAGCACATCGGCGTCCGTCGAGGGGCCGGTCTTGGTGCGCTTGAGCGCCGGGAGCTGAAGCTTTTCGAACAGGACCGCTGCGAGCTGCTTCGGGCTGTTCAGGTTGATGGAGCCGCCTGCCGCGACCGCGATCTCGGCCTCGAGCCGCCGCAGGTCGGCGGAGAGCTCCTTGGCGAGCCGGCCGAAGAGCACGCTGTCGATCGCGATGCCGGCCCACTCCATGTCGACCAGGACCTCGACCAGCGGCATCTCCAGCCCCTCCAGCAGCGGCTGCATGGCCGCCTCGGCCAGCCGGGGTGAAAACAGCCGGTACAACGCGAGCACCGTGGCGCTGTCGGCGCCACAGTACTCCGCGGCGTCGGCGATCGCCACCTCGGCGAACGGGATCCGGGTCTTTCCCTTCCCCGTCAGGTCGTCGTAGCTCCGCATCGGCCGGCTCAACAGCTCGAGCGAGAGGGTGTCGATCCCGTGTGAGCGGCGGCCCGGATCCAACAGGAAGCTCGCCAGCATCGAATCGTAGGCCACCCCCTTAAGCTCGATCCCGGCCCGGCGGAGCACCTGCCAATCATATTTGATGTTGTGGCCGGCCTTCTTGACGGACGGATCGCGCAGCAACGCCGCGATCGGGGCCAGCGCCGGATCGGTGAGCGCGGGGAGGTTGGTCACTGGCGCCGGTGCCGCCAGCTCTCCGCCCCGGGGCCGGTGTCCGAAGGGGAGATACCACGCGGTGTCCGGATCCACCGCCAACGAGAGGCCCAGCAGCTCGGCGTCGTGGGGCTCGAAGGAGCTGGTCTCGGTGTCGATGGCAATGATAGGAGCGGCGCGGAGGCGGCGAGCGAGCTCCTCGATCTCTTCGGGCCGGTCGACGACACGCACCCCTGACACAGGCGCGACGGGGAGTGGCGCCGGCGCGGGGG
>JAYUAL010000133.1:0-2198 GCA_043741355.1 Gemmatimonadales bacterium
CGGGTGGCCAACCTTTCGCTGGCCACCAGCCGGCAGTGGAAGGGGGCATCGGGGGACAAGCAGGAAAAGACGGAGTGGCATAAGATCGTGCTGTGGAACAACAAGGGCGCAAATCTTGCGGACATCGCGGAGCGCTACTGTAAGAAGGGCGACAAGATCTACGTCGAAGGCAGCATAGAGTATCGGAGCTGGCAGGACAAAGATGGCCAGACTCGCTACACGACGGAGATCAACGCTCGCGAACTGATTCTCTTGTCTGGCAAGGGTGATGGTGGCGAGTCCTACTCCGCTCCGAAGGCGGCGGCTGGGGCAGCGTCGGCCAAGCCCGGTGCCAAGGACGAGTCGTTCAGCGACTTTCCGGAGGCTCTCGATGCCGAGGATGACGATCTCCCGTTCTAGGCTCTCAGTCCTGCTGACGCTGGGGCTGGTGGCCCCGGCGTCGGCGCAGAGCGCCAAGGCCACCTCACATACTGTGCTGAAGGGCGATACTCTCTGGGACATCGCCCGGGCCTATCTGGGAGATCCGTTCCTCTGGCCCCAGATCTACAAGCTGAATACCGACGTCGTGGAAAATCCGCACTGGATCTACCCCGGCGAGGTGCTCAAGCTGGAAGGGGTCGCGGGGCAAACCGCGGTTCCGACCACCGACACGCCGCCTCCTTCCGGGCGCAACGAACCCGCCCCCGCTCCGTCGCCGTTGTCCCCGCCGGTCAGCGCGCAGGGCAATATGGGCGGAAACGACGGACTCGATCTGTTCCGGCGCAAGCGCGTGGCGAACGTCCAGAACGCATTCAAGACCTACCGCGAAGCCAAATTCCATCCGCTTCGCGCGGGTGAATTCTATTCTTCCGGATTCCTGACCGAGGGCGACGCCCTTCCCTGGGGCACGCTGCTGGGTCCGGTCACCCCGGAGCAGATCGAGAGCGGCCGGAATCGCGCTGCGGTCCAGGCCTACACCTCGGTCGGGATGCGCGCCCCCGCTGGCGCGAGCTATTCGGTGGGAGACACGCTGGTCGCGGTGGATCGCCGGGATGGGCCGATCGGCTATGGCCAGATCGTCGTCCCCACCGGCCTGATCCGGGTCACCGGCCAGAATGGCGACCAGACCGTTGGCGACGTGATCGCGGTGTACGCCCCGATCCGGAACGGCCAGTCGCTCATACCGGCGGAAAAGTTCACCGACCCCGGCTCGGCCGCCTATCAGGCGGTCTCCGGTGGCCTCGAGGGGCGCGTGCTGGTCTCCCGCGACCTCCGCGAGCTGCGCCATCCCCAGGAAGTGATCTTCATCGACATCGGGCGCAACAACGGCGTGGCCCCGGGCGACCTCTTCCAGGCCCGGCGCACCCCCGGTCCCCAGGACAAGACCGAGGCGGACGCGGTGAACGAGCTGATGGCCGTCCTGCAGGTCATCCACGTGCGCGGCCGCACCGCCACGGTCAAGGTCCTCAATGTCGTCTCCCCGGACATCCAGCCGGGAACTCGGGTAGTTCAAATCGCCAGGCTCCCGATCTGACCCAGCCGGCTCCATGAGTCGACTCGCCCCGCACCGTCTCGGCTCGATGGTGCGGGGCGAGCCGTTTTTCGCGAGGCGTCACACCTCTATCTTACCGGCATGATGATTCTTCAGGCTGCCTCGCCGGTTCCGAGCACTCCGTGGGAGCTCGTGCTGTCATCGAGTCCCGAGACGCTCGCCGTTCTCGCTATCATCGCGCTCTTTTCGCTTGCGTCCTGGTTTCTGATCGGTATCAAGGGGTGGCAATTCAAGCGGTTGCGCCGGCAGTCGAAACGCTTCTTCGAGGAGACCGAGCGCAGTCCGCGGCTGCAGGAGGCCTATCGCGGCGCGATGAAGCTGCCGGCTTCTCCGTTCAACCGGCTCTTTCGGGAGGGGCTCACCTTCTACTCCCAGCTTCAACCCGGCGTGATCAAGGAGGAGGGCAGCGGACGGGGTGCGTTGTCTCCCACCCAGCTCGAAGCGCTCAAGATGGTCCTCGGCAAGGAGATTGCGGTCGGACGTGACGAAGCGGCGCAGTACGTCACCTGGCTCGCCACCATCGGGGCGGTGAGCCCTCTCATGGGCCTGCTCGGCACGGTCCTCGGTGTCATGGACGCCTTCATCGGTATCTCCAAGGGTGGGTCCGGGAACCTCGCCGCGGTTGCGCCCGGCGTGGCGGAAGCCCTGGTGACCACGGTAGCGGGCC
>JAYUAL010000134.1:0-2196 GCA_043741355.1 Gemmatimonadales bacterium
CGGATGGCGTGGTGCGGTGGGTTCCGGCCACCAGCTGGCTGAAGTATCCGGGCAGGGAGAAGTCAAACCGGTCGGAGGGATCGTCGTCGACGATCAACATATCCGCATCGGCCATGGTGAGCTTGCCGAACCGGAGGGTTCCGCCCCGGAAGTACATGTAGTTGGCCACGGTGCTGTCCGGGCGGCTTAGCCGGGTCGAATCGGCCCTGGAGGCATTCCCGAACACCTGATAGATCCGCCCTTTTTTCACCGCCAGCGCGGTGACCCTGCCGCGCACCCGGGGCGGCGGCAGCACTGCGGTGGGATCGAGCAGAAAATCGTTGCCCTCGATGCGGACTCCGCGCCCCGGCGCGACCTTCGCCAGTTCCTCCAGGCTGAGCCCGAAGAACTTGATCAGCCCCCGCGCCCCGACGCCGAGCACCTTGATGGATGTCGGATGCAGCCGGATCAGGCCCTCGGGGGTGAGGCTCACTTCCGCCTTCACGGTGAACGGCAGGTGGATGCCCTTCTTGAGCACCCCTCTCTGCACCAGGAGATTGCTGTCGGTACTGATCCTGAGGCGGCCGAGCGGCGAGCCTTGGTAGGCAAAGACGTGCCGAGTGAGGAGGTTGCTCAGGCTCGCCGTGTCGATCGCAATGGCTGCCGACTCGATCGAGAGGATGAAGGAGCGGGGATTGTCGAACGCCGCCGGAGCGGTGTCGGAGATGGGGACGAGCTTCCCGCGGAGCCGGCTGATTTCGAGCACGACCCCGCTGTCGATGCTGAAGTCGACGTTCCGCATCTCGGCCTGGACTGCCCGGGTCGTATCTGAGGCCACGGCCGGCGGTGCCGGGGGAGGCGGCGCCTCGGGAACGCCGCCGCCGCACCCAGCCGCGATCACCAATAGTAGCGTCCTCACCGTCCGCACCGTCATAACCCTCCTCACCGTCCCCTGAGCGTGCGAACGAATTCGTGGAGCACCAGGAATTTCTCGTAGACGATAACACCCTTCCGCTTCTGGCCGAACTCCTGGAAGAGCTCCCGAAGCCGGCCCCGCCTGGTCAGGTAGAAGCGAAAGGTCTCGGCAAAGTCTTCCTGAGGATGCCGGGTCGCGTAGCCGCTGACATGGTTGACCGGCGCGATCGCCACCCGGCGCCGCTGGAAGTCCACCCAGGCATCGTCGACTACCCGGTATGCCTTGGCCACCTCACCGAAAACCCGCCGAAACGCCGGTGCCCGGGTCCAGTACCAATAGTGATAGAGAAAGCTATGGCCCAGCTCATGGCTGATCAGGCCGACCAGCATGGGCCAGGGGATCTCGTCCCGGCGCTTGGCGCCCACCACGTAGCGCTGCTCGATCTCCACGATCTTGGGGTACTTGGGATCCACGCCGGACACTCCGGGCCGGAGCAGGAGCCGGAACCCCCAGTCGGCGATTCGCGACTCCTTGAGCAGCGCGCGGACCTCCCGGAGCCCCCGCTTGATGAGGTCCTGGCCGGTCGCGTCCTCCCCGCACCAGGGACAGGTGTCCATCCAGTCGTCCACGCCGCGAGCGCAATGGGGACAGGTGCCCTCGAACTTGTCGTCCTCGTTCCAGTGCTGGTCCTTGCCGCACCAGGGGCAGAACGGCATGGGATACTGGACCCCGCCGCCGCAGCGCCAGTCGCAGCGCGCGTCCATCCGAAAACCCTTGGGCGCCTTGAGAGGCTCCTCGCTGAAGGTGCCTTCGTCGGCGAGGTCGTAGTCACACCAGGGACAGAACGAGAATTTTGGTGAGACGGCCCACTTGCAGTTGGGGCACTCGGCCCCGGCCTGCCCGGTGACGTCGCGCCACCGCTGGGGCCGGCTGCAGTCGGGACAGTATCTCCACCCCCGGTGCACCGGGTAGCCGCATACGCACCGGGGATCATGGGTCGGAGCGGCGGCTCGCCGCGCCTTATGACGCGGCATGTCGCGCCATGGCTTCGTCGACGATGCGCTGGATGAAATCGGGGTAGGGCATACCCGCTTTCTCGGCGGCGTTAGCGATTTCGTGACCCCGGCTGATGAATGGGTTCGCGTTAGCCTCGAGCACCCACACCTCGTCGTCGTCGGTGAGTCGGAGGTCGATGCGAGCGTAATCCCTGAGCCAGAGGGAGTGAAATGCGGTACGGCAAATCGAGTCGATCTTCTCCTTCGCGGCGGCCGACACCGGCCGCGCAAAGACGTTGCGGACCC
>JAYUAL010000135.1:0-2186 GCA_043741355.1 Gemmatimonadales bacterium
GCGGCGACGTTCGCGGCGCCGCCCAGGGCGCTCCGGGTTTCCCGGATCGCCACCACCGGCACCGGCGCCTCGGGGGACAATCGCTCGGTGTCGCCGATCAGGTACCGGTCCAGCATCACGTCACCGATCACGACGATGCGCCGGCTCTTCATCCGTTCCAGCAGCTGAATCAGCCGGTCTCGGAGGATCGGAGGCGGCTGCGGTGTGGGTCTCATCGATGTGCTTTCGGCAGAGTGACACCGTAGGTGGCCGTGATGCGCCCCTCGAAGCTGGTACGGTTCCGGCCCGGCAGGTGATCCGCGTTGGTGGTGTACCGGAGCCCGCCTTCACCCAGAACCTGGATGGGTCCTTGATACCCCGCTACGGACACACCGGTCCAGAGGGAATTTGCCACGGTGCCGATGAAACGGGCTGGAACCGAGGACGCCTCCGAAGCCGCGGGGAAGGGAGACTGAATGCGCCCCTCGCCCTGACGAAGCAATGCCAGCTTCGGCGTGACGAGCCAATGCGCCCGTACCGGAAACCCGACGGACAGGTCGATCACCTCGTTATCCGGGAAGAGCCGACCGATTCCGATGCCCCGGTCCACGATGTTCTCCTCCGGATTCAGGGTTCGGAACGCCAGGCTCGAGGCGGTGGTGTAGCTGGCCCGCCAGGACGCCGTCCGGCCCAACGCGCCGGAACCGCTCAGCGATCCGGCCCAGCGCTGCGGATAGGGATTGTTGGCGTCGAAGTTCCAGTCGTCAATGGCGAGCTCGGCCTCGAAGCGAAGCCGGGGAGACACCCGCCAGGACAGGTCCGCCCCGACCATCTCGTTCCGATGGGCTCGCGACGCGAACAGGGCAGGGTACACCAGCAGCGGCACGACGGCCCGAGTCGCGCGGTCGAGCTGAGCACCGGGCCCCGCGATTACCCCCACTTCCCACGCCCCGAGCGTCAGATTCCTTCCGGCGCGCGCCGCGAGGCGGTGCGTTACATAGTAGCGCTCGGTTCGTTCACCATTCGGCGCAGTGGTACTCCTCAGCTTGGTCGCGACGGCCGAGTATCGGAGGCCGGAGCGCCCCAGGGCAAGGCTGATATCGGGCCGGGGGTACGATGCATCGCTGATCGAAACACCCGGGATTCCCGCCGGCCCCCAGTTCCGGGCCATCTGTCCCGCCTGGAGTGAGCCCCAGCGCCAGTGCACCGCGGCATAGGCCTCCTCGATCCGGGGCATGGTGCGAGGGGAACCGGTCCAGTCGGGATCGTACTTCACGTTTCGGTCCGCCGCGAGCCGGACTGCTCCCACAAATGCGCCGGCCACCGCCTCCGCTGCCAGGGAGCCGTAGGGGGTTACTCTCCCCGCGCCGCTGGCCTGGAGCAGGTCACGCCGGCCCTGCGAGAACGCCCTCAGGCCCGCTCGGCCGGTGAGGCGGGCCCAGCTGCTACCGGATGGGTCGGTGAGCTCGATCAAGAGGCTCTTGCCCAGCGGGCTCTCCGACGCCCTGAGCGCATTTACCGCATCCAGACGGCGGAACGGCCGCTCGAGCGGAGAGGGATCGCGCACTTCTCCTCGGGCAATCAGATGCTCGAGCAACGGCATCCGAGGATCATCGGTGGGCATATACGGCGACGCCTGACCCTGCGCGCGCGCGGGGCCGACGAATGCCAGCAACACCAACCATGAGCGCGAAGCGGGAAGGCAAGGCATGCCCGGGAAAGGTAATGCTTGGGGCCGGGCCCGCGCCGCTATCTTGAGGCGCATGCACTCGCCCGAGCTCCCAATCGACTGCGCTTCTTCGATGTGTAAGGCGCTCTGGTGGTTGCCCACCTGAGTCAACCTCGTGAGAGTTTAGACCATCTCGACGGGCGCACCGGCGCGCTGGTACTACTGGCGGCCGCCATCGCCACCGGGCGGGAGGTGCTGGTAGAGGAGCAATGCCGGGCCTGCACCTCGGCTTCGGTGCCGGTACCCTGGGTGGACGAGCTGCTGCTTCAGTCCCTGCTCATGGTGGGCTGGCCCCGGACGTTCCAGGCCGCCGCCATCTGGCGGCGAGTCGGCTCTCCCGATGCGGCCCCCGGTGAAGATGGCACCGATTATTCGCGCGCCGCCGAATGGGGGGTCCGCGGAGAATTGCTCTGCCGAACGGTGTACGGCGACAACTACGAACGGCTCCGCGGCAACGTACGCGAGCTGCATCCGGCGC
>JAYUAL010000136.1:0-12180 GCA_043741355.1 Gemmatimonadales bacterium
GGCAATCCCTTCGTGGGGGCGAATGCCGCGCGCCTGCAAAAAATCGCCTGGGCGGTGCTCGTGCTGGAGCTCATGCACCTCGCCGTCGGCGCCATCGCCGCCATCGCCGCCGCCGCTTCTACTGCTACAGCGCCGTTCGACATCAACTGGAGCTTCTCCCCGACGCGATGGGTCGCGGTCCTGCTGCTCTTCGTGCTGGCCCGGGTCTTCGAGCAGGGCGCGCAGATGCGCGAAGAGCTCGAAGGCACGGTCTGACCATGGCGATCATCGTCACGCTGGACGACATGCTCCACGAACGCCGCATGACGCTGACGGAGTTGTCCGAGAAGATCGGCATTACCCTCGCCAACCTGTCCATCCTGAAAACCGGCAAGGCGCGCGCGGTCCGCTTCTCCACGCTCGAGGCCATTTGCGAGGCACTCCAGTGCCAGCCGGGTGACCTGCTCGCATTCGCCGCAACCCCGCAGGAAGCGGAGATCGAGCAGACCGTATGACTACCACCGCAACGATGGGGCGACGTGAGATGTCGCCGAAGACCAAGGCCAGGCTCATTGGTGTGCTCTTCCTGACCACTATGGTGGGGGGGGATTCGCCCAAGGCTTCGTCGGGGGAAGGCTCATCTCCGCCGATGTCTCGGCCACGGCGACCAACATCCTGGCGCACGAACCGCTGTACCGGCTCGCATTCGCCGTCTACCTCATCGAAATGGCATGCCAGATCGCGATGACGGTGCTCTTCTACGAGCTGCTCAAGCCGGCCAGCCGGACCGCCTCCGCGCTGGCGGCGGTCTTCGGGCTGGTCGGCTGCACCATCAAGACGCTGGCCCGCCTCTTCTTCTTTGCCCCGCTGCTCGTCCTGGGCGGCGCGGGCTACCTGAGCGTCTTCGACCCGAAACAGCTGGAGGCGCTGGCGTTCTTCTCGCTCCGGGTGAATTACACCGTCGAGACCATCGCCATGGTGTTCTTCGGACTCAATACGCTGGTGACGGGCTACCTCGTGCTCAGGTCCTCCTTCCTGCCTCGCGCCCTGGGTGTGGTGTCGGTGGTGGGAGGCCTGGGCTGGATGATCTACCTGTACGAGCCGCTGGCACTCCGGCTGGAGTCTTGGATCGTCGGCGCCGGGGTCATTGGGGCATTCGCGATGGTGCTCTGGCTCCTGGTGAAGGGTGTCGACGAACCGCGGTGGAAGGAGCAGGCCAACGCCAACAAGGAGGCTATCGCGTGAAACCCAGCGTCATGTTGACCGTCGCGTCGCTGCTCTCGATCCTTCTCCTGACGTTTCACTTGACGGACGACATCCTCCGCGAGGGCGGGATGGCCCTGAGGGGAGCCTCGAACCTCATTGCGTTGCCTATCCTGGCCATCTGGCTGTATGGAACGCTGATGCTCGCCCAACGCCGATCGGGGTACATCGTCATGCTCGTCGGATCGCTGGTTGGATTGGGCATGCCCGTCCTCCACATGGTGCTGGCGAAAACCGTTGTCACCAACGACATCGCCAGGGCCAGGGGTGACTACTTCTTCGTCTGGACGCTCCTCGCGCTCGGCGTGATCGGGCTCTTCTCCTTTATACTCTCGGCGCGGGGACTTTGGAGACGGGAATGGGCCCAGCCCCGGTAAATCCTCACCCCAAGGCCACACCGTGCTTCCGCGAGCCTTCCAATCGTCGTAGCATTCAAACCGTCCCCGATCCCGACCGGCAGTGTTAAGCGAGGAGGCTACATGCGAAGGACCTTCATTGTCACCCTGATCACCCTCTCGTCCGGGTTTCTCCTGGTTGCCGCCAGGGCGCCGGCTCCGGGCGACGCCTGCTCGCTCCTGACCAAGGAGGACGCCGCGGCGGCCCTGGGCGAAGCCGCCACGGGGCCCAAGGCGACCGGCCCCATGTCGGGTGGGACAGGGTCTACCGTGTCGGCCTGTGAATACACCGGGTCAGGTATTCACTCGATCCAGTTGAACCTGACGCGTCTGCCGGTGAGCTCCCTGCCGATATACAAGGGGATCATCTGCGACAAGAAGAGCAAGGACGGCCTCGCCGGCCTGGGCGACCTCGCGTGCTGGTACAACGACAAGCATGAAGAGCTGCACGTCATCAAGGGAAGCGCGTTCCTCTCCGTCGAGCTGCGGCGGAGCGGCAACCCGACCGAGGCGATCATCGGTGTGATGAAGAAGGCGGTCGCCAAACTGAAATGAGGGCCCTGCAGTTCAGCCTGCTGCTTGCCCACGGCGCCGGGCGCAGGGACTGATTGAATCCACCGCGAGGTTACGGCTACGTGAGGCGCCCGCGCTTCAGGTCAGGCGGCTGGCCAAACGCTGGGGGCTGTTCACCGAACGGGAACCTGCTCGTCAATGTGGAGGGTGAAGCTGCCGATCGGCTGCATCGACTACCTGCTGATGCATGAGCGCTGTCACTTGATAGTCCCGCATCACGGACGGCGGCTGGCGGCTATTGGGCCGGCCTGCCGGACTGGGAACGATGGCGGCGGCGTCACGAGCGATTTGAGGTCTGATGTCCACAGGTGGCATCGTCCGACTTAGGATTTCAGATTCTACGGCCTCACCTTCACGCCAGTCAGCATCCCCAACGCCCCGAGCGTCGTCTGCGCCGCGTTCAGCCCAAGCCGGAAATCCTTGTCGCTGAACGTCGCGAACACATCGGTCGGCTGGTGCCAGTGCGGGTCCCACCCGGCGCCGATCTCCCGGCCCCGCTCGTTCTCCCGCAGACTGATCGACGCGACCAAGTCCTGGAACGGGCCGCTGTCGGTGTTGGTCATGTGCGGGCCCACCGCCGCGGGATAGTCGGTCGCGAACCTCTCGTTGGCCGCGTGGAAGAACCAGGCGAGCGCCGCCGACTCCGCCGCCTGCTTCGAATTGGACTGGAACTCGACGTTTACGTCCGCCTCGGGCCGCTGCTCCTTCGGAATCGTCCCATCGGGCAATGGCATGCCGTGGTCGAATAGCATCATGTCGTGCTGGATCATGCCCAGCCACTTCGGCTCGGGATACTTGCCCGACCCCGCCGGGCTTTCCTTGCCCTGCAGTGAGTCGCGCTGAGCGACATAGGCTCGGGCGCCGTTGAGACCGGTCTCCTCGTTATTCCACAGGATGAACCGGATGGACCGGTCGGTCACCACGTCCGGCGCGCTGAAGATCCGCGCCAGCTGCATGACGATCGCAGTGCCCGAGCCGTCGTCGTTGGCGGCCTCGCCCCAGCCGTGCCCGTCCATGTGCGCGCCCACGATGAACATTTCCTCAGGATGGCTGCTGCCAACCTTGGTGCAGTAGACCTCCTCGCGGGAACCCGGCGTGGTGGGCTGGGCATCCAGCGCGCGGATCGCGGGATCGGGCTGACGGAGCGAGTCGACGTTGACTCCGGTGCGGGTGCGGATGCCGCGCATGCGCCCGCCACCCTGCGCGGCCCCGCTCGCGGCCCTCGCGGCCGCTGCGGCCTGGTTTGCCGCGCGGGTAGCGCTGTCGGGACGGGCCGCCGGCGGCGCCGGGGCGTAGTCGTACTTGATCCGCTCGGTATTGGTGCAGCCGTAGCTCTTGAACTGCGCCTCGATCCAGTCCACCGCCGCGCGATTGCGGTCGGTGCCCTGGCGCCGGTCGCCGAATTTGGTCAGTCCCCGGATGTTCTCCTTGTAGCGCCCGAGATCGAGCTGCCCTACCAGGCTCCGGATGGAAGCCGAATCGACGGACGGTGGGGACAGTGAGAACAGGGCGGACGGTGAGGATGGTGAGGACAGTGGGGACGGAACTGCCGTAGGGGCGGGCCTGGGTACCGGCGGCGTGACGGGCTGGGAAGGGGAGCAGGAGCCCAGGACGAGACCGAGCCCCAGGCTCCCGAAGGCAAACGGGTTGGCGCGCATGGCATTCCTGTGAGGGACGGAATGCCGTAGATAATAACCTCAGTCCTCTTTGCGGTCTCTCAGCGCTTCCGCGGCAGTCTTAGGCCAGGCACTTCGCGAGCAGAAATGCCGCACCGATTCCCCATGAGAGGACCAACAATCGTTCCTGTGACAACGAAAAAGCAGACGCGGATTTCGCGGCTGTCAAGACTAGAAGGTGTGTTCCGGGAATCCGAAGGCCTGCTGCAAGGTTCGGATCCGCCGGGCCAGGGCGCGCTCGTAGTCCTTTCCGGCGTGCTGGTTTTCGGCGTAGCGCCTTTCGTAGCGGGCTACCAGCTCGGGAAATTCCCGGCGGAGCACGGGAAGAAAGCCGGCACGCGCTGCGGGCCCGAGGCGGAGCGCCCCCCCGGACACCCAGCACGCACCGGCCTCCCTGGCCTGTTCCATCAACTCCGCCAGACTCTCCCAACCATCCGTGATGCCCGGCAGAATGGGTGCGATCAGCATTCCGGCTTTAACGCCCGCCTGCCGCAGCCGGGCGAGGGCCCGGATGCGGGCGTGGGGCGCCGGGGACCGGGCCTCCAGCCGGCGCAGCAGCGGCGCGTTGGCCGAGGCGATGGAGATGTTTACTGAAAGATTGTGCCGATCCGACAAGGCCTTGAGGAGATCCACGTCTCGAACGATCAGGGGAGACTTGGTGATAAGACCAAGGTGCAGCCCTTTGTGGAGCAGGAGCGCCTCGAGCAAGCGCCTGGTAAGGCCGAACTTCCTTTCCGCGGGTTGATAGGGATCGGTGGCGGTGCCAATGACCAGCGCGGTGCTACCGAGCCGCGCGGGCTCCAGGGTGCGCAGCAACACCTCGGGTGCGGCCTGTTTGACCAGGATTTGTTTTTCGAACGACACATGCGGTGAGTCGGCGCCCCGATGAATCCCGGCACGGTCCATGGTCCACTCATGGGTGCGGCGCGCATAGCAGTACGAGCAGCCGAATTCACAACCGACATAGGGATTGATGGACCAGAATGGCATGCGGGTTGTGCTGGGCGGATTTAGCACCCGGCGCACCGGCAGCTCGACAAAGCGGGCGCCCCGTTCCCGGCTATCCAGAACGGGGAGTTGGGCCGGAGCGACAACCGGCAAGAGCTGAAGCTGCCGGCCGGCTACGCGCACTTTCCCCAGCCGCACTGAAGACAGGTGACGCATCCGGCCGTCCGGGCCAAGGGACCGGCGCACTCCGGACAGACCCGGATGACGCTATCGGTCAGCGGATTTTTGGCGCGATCGGGACGGTCAGGGAGGATGGCAGGAGGCATGGGCGGACCAGTTTCGGTATTTATTCGTCATAATACCGAATTAAAACCGAAATATCAAGGGCCCGGGCCGAGTTGCCCGGGTCCGCGAGCCATTGTAGAGGTAGAGAGCCAGGAAGAGCACACTGAAGCTGCTCACCGTCAGCCGAACCGGGACGGGGAACGTTCCTGACGACACGAATCCCTCGATGATTCCCGCCACCAGGAGCAGCACGATGACCGAGCCGATCAGCCGCATGGCCTGGCGCCCGGCGAGCACGATTGCGTCGCGCCGGGGCAGCTCACCCGGAACAATCAGGGCACGGCCCAGCATGAAGCCCGCTGCCCCCGACACCCAGATGGCGAAGAGCTCGAGCACGCCGTGCCCGATGACGAAGGCCCAGAGGTAGCCCAGCAATCCGACGTTGGCGAAGTGCCCGGAGGCGGCGCCGATCGAGAGCCCGTTGAACGCGAGCAGCACCAGCGAGCCCACCCCGAAGACCATCCCGCCCGCGAAGCAGCTGAAGGCCACGCGAATATTGTTGGCGATGATCGACGAAGCCATGAGCGGCCGATCGCCCGCCTCGGTTTCCACGTACCCTTTGCCGCCGGCGGAACGCGCCACGCCGGCTTCGGCCCGCTCGAGCATCACGTCGGGCAGGAGCTCGGGGGCGAGCTCGGGCCGGTCCCGGAGCAGGGCATAGCCACCCGCGGCGGGAACGATGAATGTCAGGAACGCGAGCAGCACGTACCGGCGGGATTCGACGATCGCGGCGGGGCACTCCCGCGCGATGAAATTCCACATCAGCGCCCAGCTATGGCGCTCCTGGCGGTAGAGCGCGCCGTGTCCCGCAGCCACCAGCCGCTCCAGCCGGGCCCGGACCGATGAATCGGCGCCGTAGGTGCGCACCCGGGCCAGGTCGGCGGCGACCTCGCGATAGCGGCGGGCGAAGTCGGGCAGCTCTTCGGCAGACAGGACATCGAGCCCGTCCTGGGAAACCCGCTCCGCCATGTCCTGGAATTCGCTCCACCGCGCGGTCTTCCGGGCCACCAATCGTTCGACTACGCCTCCTCCGGTCCGGCGGCCCGGACCTCCGCTTCGCGCGCCGAACCGGCCGCGGCGCCGGGCTAGCTCGTCGGTGTGGAGCCGGTCGAGAAACTGGAGCTCACTGGCCGGGCGTTCGGGGTAGCGATCGGCGAGGCGGGCCACCATGCCGCGCGCCAGCCTCGCCCGCACGTCCCCAGGCAGCGCCGGGGCGCGGTTTACGAATTCGCGGAGCAGCCGGAACTCTTCGTCGGAGAGCTCGGGCGCGCCCTGGGCATCTGCCGGCTCGGGCAACGCGGTGGCGGACGGTGCGGATGCCGCGCGGACCTGGAGCGGCTGATCGCGCACCACGACGGTGCCGGCCACCATGTCGCCCAGCCGCTTGGCGCGGGGATGAATCGCGATGAGGAAGAGGCCCAGCATTCCGAAGAGATCGAGGGGGAGGAGGAGGTTCCGGGCCGCGGCATCGGAGAAGGTCACGGCGTGGCCGGTGTCGCGGATGACCCGGATGCCCAGCGAGCGCTTGCCGGGGGTCTGGCCGTGGCGGAGGCCCTCGAAGCAGGTGAAGTATCCCCAGACGATGGCGTAGAACACCAGAATGAGGACCGCGGCGATCCAGGTCGAGCCGCCCCGCTTCCAGAGTCCCATCGCCAGCGTCACGGCGAGGCCGAAGAGGGCAATGATGAGCCAGTCGGCCGCGGCCGCCAGGGTGCGGCTCCCCACGCCGGCAATCTCGTAGTCGAGCACCACGTGCTCCGGGGTCTCGACCTCGAGGTGCTGCCGGTAATCCACTGGCGGTCGCTCTGGCATCTGCCGCCGAAGCTGGGGGATGGCGGAACGGGGCTGGCGCGGTAATCATAGGTGCGCTCCCGTCCATCTCCCAAGGTCCCGCCACGGAGACACCCATGTCCGCTCCGGCCCTCCGGCCGCTGTCGCTCGGCGAGGTGCTCGACGTGTCGTTCGGGCTGTACCGCTCGAGATTTGCCTCGCTGCTCGTGGTGTCGGTGGTCTCCCAGCTGGTTCCCTCGCTGATCAGGGTCTATTTCGAGACTGCGGGAACCATGTTTCAGAACCTGCCACTCCTGCTGGCCTATTACGCATTGGCCATCGTGCTCTCCGCCGTCGGCGTGGCCGCTTCGACGTTCATTGTCTCCGACGCCTATCTGGGACGCGAGACGTCAGCCTGGGCGGCCCTGGGCCGGGCCATGTCGATGATCGGCCGGATCATCGGGGTCTCGATCATGAGCTCGATGCTGATCGGCATCGGCTTCCTCCTTCTCATCGTGCCCGGCGTCATCCTCCTCGCCGGTCTCATCTTGAGCACCGTCGTGGCCGTCCTCGAGGGTCGCGCCAATTCGGCGGCGCTGGGCCGTTCCTGGGAGCTGACCAAGGGCTTCCGCGGCAAGGTGCTGCTCACCATGATCTGCGTCGGCATCCTGCTCATGGTTCCCACGATTGCCGTGGGCGCGATCTGGGCAGTGATAGGCGGGGAGACGGGCAGCCTCGGCCTGGCGGGGATCGAAGTGGTGACCTCGCTCTTCTCCATCCTGATCTACCCGTTCTTCTATGTCGTGCTGACGGTGATCTACTACGATCTCAGGGTGCGCAAGGAAGGCTTCGATCTGGAGCTGCTCGCCTCGCAGCTGGCGACCGGGTGAGGCTCCCGGCAGGCCAGGAGACCGGGCCGGTGGCCGATTCGCTCCGGGCGGTGCTGGACACCGTCTTCGCGGGCAAGGATTACCGCTGGCAGGAACACCCCGATCCGGTTTCGGCGTTCGCGCGGTGGATGCAGGCGCTGCAGCGATGGCTGTTCGAGCTGCGCGACGGCCATCCGCTGGCGTTCCGCTGGCTTCTGATCGGGCTCCTGGTGCTGGTGCTGGCGATCTTCGCGCATGCCGTCTGGGTCTTCGTGCGGACGGTGCGCTCGGGCGCCCGGATCGATGAGGGAATGCCGCTGGGCGCAAGCCAGCGGCGGGACAGGCACTGGTATCGGCGGGAGGCCGACCGGCTGGCGGCGCAGGGGCGCTACCCGGAGGCCATCCAGGCCGATTTCCTGGCGCTGGTGCTGGCGCTCGACGAACTGCGGCTGCTCAAGTTCCATCCCAGCAAAACGCCGGCGGAATACGGCATGGAGGCGCGGCTCGCCGGAGCAGCAGGGGAGGAATTCCGCGAGCTGGTACGCCGGCTCTACGGATATGCGTTTGCCCGGCGGCCCTGCGGCCCCGCGGAGTTCGAGGCATGGCGCGCGCGAGCGGATCCGGAGCGTTATGCGCCCGCGGGATGAGGCACTGGTGGCCGTGCTTACCCTGGCCGTGCTCGGCATGACGGCAGGGCTGCTGGGACGGGCCGGGCGCGCGCCGACGGTTCGGGACGAGCGGCCGTCCACTTTCCTGGCCGGCCCGGGCGGGTCGCGCGCGCTGCTCGACGCCATGCAGCGCATGGGCATCTCGGTGCGCCGGTTCCGGCTCCGGCCCCGCGAGCTCGGCCGGATCGAGGATGCTCCCCGGCAGGTTCTCTTCCTGCTCGATCCCACCATCGGGCTCTCCGCGCCCGAGGCTACTTCGCTGCTGGGCTTCGGCCGGAGGGCCGACCTGGTCCTGGCGGGCGACGGCGCTGAGTCGCTGATGAAGTGCTTCGGCTACAAGACGAAACGCAGGTTTCCCGACTCGCTGCAGGTAACCCGGCCCGGTACCCCGATGGGACCGAGGTCGCCGTGGGTGCACGCCGTGCTGCAGCCGACCGGGAAGACAACCCTGGCGGATTCGAGCCGGGCGTTCGACGTGGCGATCGTCAGCTGCACCGTTCCGGCGGTAGCCCGGGTCGACACGCTGCTGGCGGCCTCGGGCGGGCAGCCGGTCGCGCTGCGACTGACGCGCGGAGACCTGGACCGCAGAGTGATCCTGGTGTCCGACGTGGAGCTGTTCCGGAACCGGGCGCTTCGCTCCACCGACGCGGGTCCTTTTGTGCTCTCGCTGGTGGCCGGGAACTACGACCGGGTGGTGTTCGAGGAATACCACCACAAGTTCGGTGCCGCCGGGTCGCTGGCGGGCGCGGTGATCGCCTGGAGCAGGAACTCGCCCTGGGGATGGCTGGTCTGGCAGGCGGCCGTGGTGGGTCTCGTGGCGCTCCTCTTTGGCGCGATCCGCTTCGGCCTGGCGCGGCCGGCCATCGGCCGCATCCGGCGCTCTCCGCTGGAGCACGTGCGCGCGCTGGCCACCGCGCTCGCGGCGGCCAAGGGCCACGACGTGGCCATTGGCGCGATCGTGCGGGGACTCCAGCGCCGGCTGCTGCCGCCGGCGCTCCGTACCCGGGGAGACTGGCGCCAATGGCTGGCACAGATGGGCCGGTCCACCCGTTCCGAGCGGGGCCGCGCGGCCCTTGCCACACTCGAAACCCTCACTAGGCCCGGGCAGCCGTCCATCGCGGTGCTCCGGGCCGCGAACGCCGTGGAGGATCTGTGGGAGGATCAGAGACACTGAGCCCGGACGAGGTTCGCCCCTACGCGGACTCGGCCAACCGGATACTCACCGAGCTCTCGCGGGTAGTGCTGGGCCAGGGGGATGTGCTCCGCGAAGCGCTGCTGGCGCTGCTGGCCCGCGGGCACGTGCTGCTGGAAGGCCCGCCGGGCACCGCGAAGACGCTGCTGGTGCGAGCGCTCAATGAGGCGCTGGGGCTCAGCTTCCGGCGCATCCAGTTCACCCCCGACCTGATGCCCTCGGATATCACCGGCGTGAGCATGCTGACGGGGCAGGGGAGCTTCACCTTCCGCCCCGGACCGCTCTTTGCGGACCTGGTGCTGGCCGACGAGATCAACCGGGCGCCGGCCAAGACCCAGGCGGCGCTGCTCGAGGCGATGCAGGAGTGGAGCGTGACGGTGGACGGGGAGCGCCACGCGCTCTCCCCGAGCTTCACGGTGTTTGCGACCCAGAACCCGATCGAGTTCGAGGGCACCTATCCGCTGCCCGAGGCGGAGCTCGACCGGTTCCTGCTCAAGAGCATTCTGAACTATCCGGACGCGGGCACCGAGGAGTCGCTGTTGCACCGGGTGCTGGGCGGATTCGAGGCCGCCGAGCCGGCGAGCTTCGGGATTACCCGGGTGGTGGATGGGCCAGGGCTGGCGGGGCTCCGGGATGCGGTGCGGCGGGTGCGGGTCGAACCCAGTCTCACCGCCTACATCACCGCGCTGGTGCGGGCTACCCGCGAGGCGCCGGCGCTGACGATGGGCGCCTCTCCCCGAGCGAGCGTGGCGCTGCTCAAGCTGGCCCAGGCAGCCGCGCTGGTGGACGGGCGCGAATACGTGGTGCCCGATGACGTAAAGGGGCTGGCGCTCGCCGTGCTCCGCCACCGGGTGATGGTGGCACCGGAGCTCGAGCTCGAAGGGGTCACCGCGGACGTGGCGCTTCGCACCATCGTCGACCGGGTGGAAGCCCCGCGGGGATGATTCTCCCGTCGCGCCGCTGGTACCTGGTGGCGTTCGGGCTGGGACTCCTGGCGCCGCTCTCCCTGCTGGTGCCCCATGCGGGGACGGGGCTTTTCCTGGCCGACATCCTGTGGGTGGTCGCCTTCCTGGCCGACGCCTGGCGGATTGGCGGGCTGCCATTGGGCCGCTTCCCGGTGCGGCGCGAGGCGCCGCCGGCGTTCTCGGTGGGAAGGCCGCTACCGGTGACCTATCGGTGGAGCAATCCGACCATGCGCCCCCTCACGGTGCTGGTGCGGGAAGAGATCCCCCGACTGCTGGAAACCTCGGCGGGCCGAGAACGGCGGCTCGAAGTGCCGCGGTCAAAGGAGCTGCTGGAGACGGTGCTCTATGCGCCGGTTCGCCGCGGCAAGGCCGCCGGCGGTCGGCTCCATCTCCGGGTGCTGGGCCCGTGGGGGCTCGCCTGGCGCCAGGGAAGGCGCGAGCTCCCCTGGGCGGTCGTGGTGTACCCGAGTTTGCTGTCCGCCGCGCTGCGCGCGCTCCCCGCCCAGGCGCAGCGCCGCCGCGAGGCGGGATTCCGGAACATCCGGCGCATCGGGGAAGGCCGGGTCTTCGAGAGTCTCAAGGAGTGGGTTCCTGGCGAGGAGCCCCGCACCATCGACTGGAAGGCCACGGCCCGCCGCGGCAAGCCGATGGCCCGGCAGTACGAGGACGAGCGGCGGCAGCAGGTGATGATCGTGCTCGATGCGGGACGGCTGCTCACGGCGGAAAGCGACGGACGGGCCCGGCTCGAGTCGGCGATCGACGCGGTGCTGCATCTGGCGCACAGCGCGGTGGGCCACGACGACAACGTGGGCCTGCTGATCTTCGCCGACGAGGTGCTCCACTATGCGCCGCCGGCTCGGGGACGGCGCGCGCTTCGCTCGGTGCTGGACGCGCTCGCGGCCGTGGAAGGGCGCCTGGTGGAATCGAACTACCCGGCGGCCTTTGCCTATCTGGCGGCGCGCAACCGGAAACGGGCGCTGACCGTCCTCTTCACCGACGTGATCGACCGGACCGCGAGCGACGCGGTGCTCTCGCAGGTAGGCTCGCTCAGACCCCGCCACCTGCCGCTGGCCGTGACCCTGCGCGATCCCGCGCTGGAGCGGCTGGGTCATGCGCGGCCCGAGGATGTGGATGGGGCCTATCAGCGGGCCGCCGCGGAGGAGCTGCTCCAGGCCCGGGAAGAGGCGCTGGCCGAGCTGCGGGGCCGGGGCGTGCTGGTGGTGGATGTGCTGCCGGACGGGGCGGCGCGCGCGGTGGTGCAGCAATATGAGAGGCTCAAACGACGCGCACTGATATGATATGATGTAAGACGCTAAGACGCTAAGACGCAACTTGGTGTCATCGCGAGGCCCCGGAGGGGCCGGCGATCTGAGATTGCTTCGGCGGCTCCACCGCCCGGCAACGACACTATTCGCGGCCCACCCCCAAGGCATCCGCGACCCGGTTGATGTAGTTGAACCAGGACGCGATGAGGGTGATCTGGAGGATTCCGGTGTCATCGAACCCCACCGCACGAAGCCGCTCGTGGTCCGCCGGA
>JAYUAL010000137.1:0-12176 GCA_043741355.1 Gemmatimonadales bacterium
GCCGGCCATCGGGTCGACCCGGCACGGGTGTATATCGGGGGCGTATCCGCCGGCGGCGCCATGGCGGTGCTCACCGCGCTCGCGTATCCGGATATCTACGCCGCCGTGGCGGTGCACTCCGGCATTCAATACCGCGCTGCGGGCTCGCCCACCGAGGCGGTGGCAGCGATGAAGACCGGCGGGCCCGATCCCGGCGGCCAGGCCCGGCTCGCCCAGCAGGCGATGGGAGCCCGAGCCCGTATGGTGCCGGTGATCATCGTCCAGGGAGCCAAGGATCCGTCGGTTCTTCCCCAAAATGCGCTGGCGCTGACCGCGCAGTTCTCCGAACTGGCGCGGCTCAACGGCACGCCGGTAGGAAGCGCTGCGGACCGGCGGGAGGTCATCGAGAAGGGGTCCTATCGGATCCAGCGGTCGGTGTACGGCGACGCGGGAGGGCAACCGGTCATCGAAGTGTGGCTCATCGAAGGCCTGGCCCACGCCTGGTCCGGCGGCAGCGCCCAGGGCACCTGGACCGATCCTGCCGCGCCCGACATCACGCCCGAGATTGTGCGGTTTCTGTTGGCCCATGCCATGCCGGCTCCCCGAACCACGCCATGATTCCGTCGCCCGCCTTTCCGCCCTTTCCCGATCCGATTCGGGATTGGGCCCGCTGGACGCCCAACCGTATGGCGGTGGTCGAGCGGGCTCGCGATCGCCGGCTGACCTACGCCGAGCTGGATGCCGAGACCGAGCGGTGGAAGGCGATTCTTCGGCGCGCGGACGTGAGACGCGGGCAGCGGGTGGCTCTGCTGTCGGGAAATCGGCTCGAGGCAGTTGCCATCCTGCTGGCCTGCTGGCGCCTCGGTGCGTCATTGGTGCCGCTCAATTGGCGGCTGGCCGCCGCGGAGCTCGGCCCGATCCTCGCCAACGCGGAGCCGGCGGTCCTGGTCACCGAGGGAAAGCTGCGAGGGCTCGCCGAGGAGGCGAGCCGGTCGCTCGGGCCGATTCCGCGCTGGATCGATCTCGATTCTCCCTCGGAAGGAAGCGAGCGGGACCAATCCGACCTTCCGATTGGCGGGGAGGATCCCGCGCTCATTCTCTACACCAGCGGGAGCACCGGACGGCCCAAGGGCGCGGTGCTCCCGCACCGGCAGGTCTTCTACAATGCCGTGGCCACGGTGTCCTCATGGGAATTGGGCCCCGAAGACATCGGGCCGGTGTCGACGCCGTTCTTCCACACCGGTGGATGGAACGTCTTTGCCATTCCGATGTGGCATCGGGGTGGGCGGGTGGTGCTGTTCGACAAGTTCGACCCCGAGACCTTCCTCACGGGAATGGCCGAGGAGGGATGCACGGTGGCCCTCACGGTGCCGACCCAGCTCGTGATGCTGCAGGAGAGTGCGGCCTGGGGCCACCCGCTGCCGGCGCTCAAATCCTTCTGGGCCGGCGGGGCGCCCTGTCCCAGGAGCGTGGCGGAGCGGGTGCGGGCCGCGGGGTACCGGCTGCGGGAAGGGTACGGACTCACCGAGTGCGGGCCCAACTGCTTCGTCATCTCGGAGCGGGAGTCCCGGGAGCGGCCGGGGTGGGTGGGGCGGCCGATTGCATTCCTGTCGATGCGGCTCGCCCGGGAGGACGGCGGCGAGGCGGCGCATGACGAGCCGGGCGAGTTGCTGCTGCGCGGGCCCCAGGTGTTCAGCGGATATCTCAACGACCCGGTCAAGAGTGCCGAAGCATTCACCACCGACGGCTGGCTCCGCACCGGAGACCTCGCGGCCACCGATGCCTCGGGGCTCTACCGGATCTGCGGTCGGCGGAAGGAGATGTACATCTCCGGAGCGGAAAACGTCTTTCCGGGCGAGGTGGAAGCCGCGCTGGCCGATTGTCCGGGAGTGGCCGAGGTGGCGGTGATCGGGGTTCCCGACCCCAAGTGGGGCGAGGTGGGCCGCGCCTTCATCGTCTGCCGGAGCGGTGAGTCCCCGGGAGCGACCGCGGTGCTCGCCCACGCCAAGGGGCTTCTGGCCGGCTACAAGGTGCCCCGCTCCATTGTGTTCCTCCCGGCGCTGCCGCGCCTGGGGTCGGGCAAGGTCGATCGGGCGGCGCTGGTGCGGGAGCCCGTCCCATGACCGGTGCCGATCCGGTGTCCCGCGGCTCGGCGGTGCGGGCCACGCTCTCATTTCTGCAGCGTGAGGGCGGGGAGGAGCTGGTGAAGCAGGTGCTGGCGCAGCTCCGCCCGGCCGAGCAGCGGCGGCTGCGCGAGCTCTCGGCCACGGACGAGGCACCCTACGGCATCATCGTGACGCTGTGGCGCGCCGCGGATACGGTGCTTGGCCCCGCAAAGCCCGACTGGATGGAACGGGCCGGCGCGTGGTCGATCCAATCGTCGGGACAGCAGCTCTACGGCGGGATCCTGCGCAAGGCATCTCCCCAGGAGTTTCTTACCCAGAGCGTGTCGCTCTTCAAACTCTATTACCACCCGGGGGACATGGAGGTGGTGGAGCACTCGAGCCACCGTGCGGTGCTCCGCCTGGTGGGCTTCCCGGCCACCGATCCGCTGTTTTGCCGGAGGCAGACCGGTGGCCTGACCCGGGCCATCGAGATCGCGGGCGGCAGCCAGGCCCAGGTCCGCCACGTTCGTTGTGAGCTCGAGGGCGACGCGTTCTGCGAGTGGGATCTGCGCTGGACCTAGCTCGGACACACTATGGCTGGGAGTCGAGGAACTCCAACACCATCCGGTTGAACGCTTCCGGCTGATCGATCGAGGAGGCGTGCCCTGAATCGGGCAGCACCGCCACTCGCGCCTTGGGCATCCGAGCGGCCCATACCCGCTTGGAATCGGCGGTGGTGTAGTCGCGGTCTCCGGAAATCACCAGCGTGGGCTGACGGATGTCTGCAATCCGGTCGACGACACTCCACTCGAGAATGGCCTCGAGCGTTGCCCGGTAGGCCGTCTTGTCGTTGGCGGCCCAGCGCTCCTCCATGTCCGCTCTGAGCGACGCCTGTTCCGGTCTGGGGAAGAGCCGGCCGGCGATGGCCCGGCCGAGGGTCCGCTGGCTCAACAGCCGGGTGAAGACTCTGCGCTGCAGAAGCTGGAATCGTTCCTTGAGAGTACTCGCCCGGACCTCGGGACCGCTGTTGAGGATCACAAGGCTGCGGACCAGCTCCGGGGAGTCCACCGCCAGCTGCAATGCCACCATGCCGCCCATCGAAATCCCGATTACATGCGCGGGCCTTGAAATGCCCGCGGCCACGAGCGCCGCCTTCGCGTCGGCGGCGAAGTCGGCGATGTGATAGGGCCCGGGAGGCTTTCCTGAATCGCCGTGACCGCGCACATCCACGGTAACCGCTCGAAAGCGCCGGGCGAGCACCGGCACCTGGGGGCTCCAATCGGCGATGGAGCTGCCGAGCCCGTGGAGCAGCAGCACGGGGTCGCCGGTTCCGGACACTTCATAGTGGATCGGGATGCCGCCGCGCTCGACGATGGGCATCAGCTCTCCACAGGGCAGTCGGGTCCGGCCGGCCGCGGGCATGCCGGGCGCGCAGGATGGTAAGATGCAGGGATCGGTAAGATACTGGAGCGCTCCCATGACGACTGCCACGGCCGCCCTCTTCGGGCTCGCCGTCCTGCTGGGGATCATGACGGGTCGTGGGGAGGACTACCGCTATCGCACCATGCGCGAAGGGCACGGGGCGAAGTACGCCGCTGCTGGTGGCGCTTCGGGCTCGAGGCGGGAACCGGGGCGAGGTCTGGCTCTGGCTCGGGGTACTGCTCTGGATGACGGGATTCGCATTCGAATCGATCGGAGACTGGCAGCTGGCGCGCTTCAAGTCGAACGCTGGCAGCACGGGTAAGGTCCTCGACTCCGGTCTGTGGCGCTATACCCGGCACCCGAATTACTTCGGTGATGCGCTGCTCTGGTGGGGATACTTCGGATTCGCGGCGGCGGCGGGAGCGTGGTGGACCGCGTTGGGACCCGCGGTGATGACGACCCTGCTCATGAGGGTATCGGGGGTGGGCCTGCTCGAGAGGACTCTGGTGCTCACCAAGCCCGAGTATCGGGGCTACGTGAAGCGCACCAGTGCTTTTTTTCCGCTATCCCCCCGGCGCTAGCGCGCCGGGGGCACCAGGGTGCCATGGTTCAGGCGGTGGCCCGCTCGGCTTCATGGCTGCGGGGAGGGTTGAACTCGAAGTGGGCAGCTTGGACGGTCTCGAAGTCGCGCGAGGTCTTGAGCCGCGCGATGCGCCGCCCGAAGATGTCCACCCGCCGCACCGTGACTCCGGGAAATATCGGCGAGACGTCGTACCAGACTCCTGCGCTGAGGCGGGGATACCGGAGGCTGAATTCGGCCTTGAGACGGGCTTGCATGTCGGGCATACGTTCACCTCGAATGAGCGAGTGCGATGGGGTAGTTAGTATCGGCAATCATGCAACCGGCTGCAAGATTCGAGAAACCTGACACCGTTCGATTCCTTGCCAGTCGTGGCCCGGTTTCTCTCCTATGATGAAGCTGCGTTGACCCTTCCCGTGCGCGAGGCTACAATCAGGCCTCTTCTTCGTGTTCCCCTCATCATTCACGAGCGCTTCCGCAGATGGCGTCCGCCTATATCAACGAGCTGGGCCAGCACGCCGGACAGACGGTCACGGTCCGGGGCTGGGTGGTGACCACGCGGTCCAGCGGCAAAATCGCCTTCCTGGTCGTGCGCGACGGCACCGGGCTCCTCCAGGCGGTCTTTCCCAGGAAGGAGGTTTCCGAGGCGGTCTGGGAAGCCTTCGGCTCCCTGACCCAAGAGACCTCGGTGGCCGTCACGGGACAGGTCCGGGAAGACGCGCGCGCGCCCGGGGGATACGAGCTCACCGCGACCGGGCTGGAGATCATCGGGCCCAGCCTGGACTTCCCGATCACTCCCAAGGAGCACGGGACTCAGTTCCTCTTCGAGCACCGCCATCTCTGGCTTCGGAGCCGGCGCCAGGTGGCTGTCGCCAAAGTGCGGCACGTAGTGGTGCAGGCCATTCACGATTTCTTCGATCAGCGCGGCTTTACTCATGTCGACACTCCCATCCTGACCGGCTCGATCGGAGAGCAGGCCGGCGAGCTCTTCGCCACCGACTACTTCGACCTCGGCAAGGCCTACCTAGCCCAGACGGGGCAGCTGTATGTCGAGGCCGCCGCGGCCGCACTCGGCAAGGTGTACTGTTTTGGTCCGACGTTCCGGGCCGAGAAGTCGAAGACCCGGCGCCATCTCACCGAGTTCTGGATGGTCGAGCCGGAGGTGGCGTTCAACGATTCCGACGATAACATGCGCCTGCAGGAGGATTTCATCAGCTTCATCGTGGGGCGCGCCCTCGAGCGCGCCGCCGAGCCCCTCAGAGAGCTGGAGCGGGACACCGCGCGGCTCGCCAAAATGACGGCGCCGTTTCCCCGGATTGCCTACACCGATGCCATTGCACGTTTGCAAGCGCTCGGCAGCGAGAGACAATGGGGCGACGATCTCGGCGCCGAGGACGAGACGCTGCTCTCCCAGGATTCCGAGAAGCCGGTGTTCGTGCTGAACTATCCCAAGGAGATCAAGGCGTTCTATATGAAGGAGAATCCCGCCGATCCCCGGACAGTTCTCAACAACGACTGTCTGGCGCCCGAGGGCTATGGGGAGATCATCGGCGGCTCGCAGCGGGAAGACGACCACGACAAGCTGTTGGCCCGGATCATCGCCCAGGGTCTCGATCCCGAGGCCTACCGGTGGTATCTGGATCTCCGAAAGTACGGCACCTTTCCCCATTCCGGATTCGGGCTTGGCCTCGAGCGGACCGTCACCTGGATCTGCGGCACCCAGCACATCCGTGAGGCGATCGCGTTTCCGAGGCAGATTCACCGGCTGTATCCCTGAAGACGGTGAGGACGGTGAGGACGGAGGGGACAGTGCGGACAGTGCGGATAGTGAGGTCGGTGGGGACGATGCTGCTGCTGGCGGCCCGCGCCCTCGCGCAGCCGAGCCCGGAGCTACCCTCGATCGCCCTCCGGCCCGGACTCGTGATCACGAGCTCGGTGCGCATCGCCGCCGCCACCTACCGGCTCGCGGCGCCGGCCTCGCTCGATTCCTCGCTCATCACGATCCGCGGCAACGACATCACGGTGGACTTTGCCGGCGCTTCGCTGGAGGGGCTCAACCCGCTGGCCGATCCCGACCGGGCTGCGGGCGTGGCGATCCGGGTCGAGGGGGGCAGCAACGTCAGGATCCGGAACGCGAAGATCCGGGGCTACCGGATCGCGGTCTACGCCAGAGGCGTTCGCGGGCTCGATCTCACGAACATCGACGCCAGCTACAACTGGAAGCCCCGGCTGTATAGCCTGATCGAGCACGAGAGCCTGGTGGACTGGCTTTCCTTTCATCAGAACGAGAAGGACGAGTGGCTGCGCTACGCCGGGGCGTTCTTCCTGGTCGATGTGCGGGGTGGGGAGATCCGGGGAAACCGCGCAGTGCAGGGGATGAACGGGTTGATGCTCACCCGGAGCGACAGCCTCCGCATCGAGAACAACGACTTCTCGTTCAATTCGGGCCTCGGCATCGGGCTCTACCGCTCCAGTCACAATACGATCGTCCGGAACCGGATCGATTTCGACGTGCGCGGTTACAGCCACCGTTACTACCGGCGGGGCCAGGACTCCGCCGGGCTCCTGCTGTACGAGCAGAGCAGCCGGAACATCGTGGCCTACAACTCCGCCACCCACGGGGGAGATGGCCTCTTTCTCTGGGCCGGGCAGAGCACCATGAACACCGGTGTGGGCGGCGCCAACGACAATCTGTTCTACCAGAACGACTTCAGCTTCGCGCCGGCCAACTCGATGGAGGCGACCTTCAGCCGGAACTCCTTCATCGGCAATCGTGCCGAGGGAAGCGACTACGGACTCTGGGGCGGGTACAGCTTCGAGTCGAAGGTGGTGGGAAACTGTTTCATCAAGAATCGCATCGGGGTGGCCATCGAGCACGGGCAGGACAACCGGATCGCAGCGAATCGCTTTCAGGGGGACTCACTCGCCATCAGCCTGTGGGCCAACCCGATCGAGCCCTCGGACTGGGGCTACCCGAAGCACCGCGACACCCGGAGCCGGGACTACCGCATCGAGCGGAATATCTTCGCGGGAAACCGGATCACGCTTCAGGAAAGGAACAGCACCGGCGTTGCCGTCGCCGGGAATGATTCGCTCGCGGTGGCAACCGGGGAGTGCGCCGTCCCTGCCCTGGACTCCGCCGACGCGGCGCTCATACCCAACCTGCCGGGTGTCGAGCCCAAGGTTCCGGCCTCCCCGTTGGCCCGCCGTAACCGTTCCGCGATGATCGTAGACGAGTGGGGACCCTTCGACTGGCGTTCTCCAAGGCTCTGGCCGCTGGACAGCCTGCGCGCCGATCCGCTGCACCTTGCCGTCCTGGGCCCGCCGGGGGCCTGGCGGGTGGTGAGCCGGCACGGCGTGAGCGCGCTTTCGAAGACCTCGGGCAGAGTTGGGGACACGCTCCGGGTGACGCCCGCGGGAACCTCTCCCGGCGAGTGGGACATCACGCTGGAGTATCGCGGGGGCGAGACGGTATCTCCGCGCGGCGCGCGGCGAGGATGGGGCCAGCCCTACCGATTCTCCTTCGTGCGGCACGAGCCGGCGGCCAGCTGGGCGATGCGATTCTACGGGTGGAACGACAGCACCGATCTGCGCAACAAGCCGGAGGGATTCGAGGCGTTGCTCCGGACCGAGCCGCTCCTGACCCGGGAGGCCTCGCGCCTCGACTACATGGGGTACCGCCCGGCCATCGCCGGACTGCCTCTCGAGCGATGGGCGCTCGACGCCTCCGCCACGATCGCCTTGCCTCCGGGCGAGTACACCGTCCGCACCATCAGCGACGACGGCATCCAGGTGTGGGTCAACGACAAGCGGATCATCAACAATTGGGGGCCGCACGAATCGGCGGTCGATACCGCGTCGATTGCCGGCGGGACCCACCGCTTCAAGGTGCGCTACTACCAGGCCGACGGATGGACCGAGCTCAGACTGGAGATTCTCCGCCGCTCGCCGCCTTAGCCTCGTTCCAGAGACGGTCCAACGCCTCGAGGCCCGCGGAGTGGATGTCCATTCCCCGCTCGGCGGCGAGGCGCTCCACCACGCCGAACCGCTCCCGGAACCGGTCGTTGGCACGGCCCAGCGCCGGACCCGGGTGCACCCCCGTCTTCCGGGCCAGATTCACCACCGAAAACAGCAGATCGCCGATCTCGTGGTCGAGTCGCTCCGCCGAGCCGGCGTCGGCCAGGAGCTCAGCCTCGACCTCCAAGAGCTCTTCCCGCACCTTGGCGGCGGGCCCGGCAGTGTCGGGCCAGTCGAAGCCCACGCCGGCCGCGCGCTCCTGAAGCCGATGCGCCATGAGCAGATCGGGCAGGGTCGGGGGCAGCCCGTCGAGGACTCCGCGCCGTTCGGCCTCCTTCTCACGCTCCTGCCGTTTGAGCGTCTCCCACTTCTCCCTGGGCCCCAGCTCGAAGAGATGGGGGTGCCGTCGTTTCATCTTGGCTTCCAGATCATGCGCGGCATCGTCGGCGGTGAATTCCGACTGCTCCTCGGCCAATACCAGCTGCCAGGCCAGGTGCAGGAGGAGATCCGCCACCTCGTTGCGAATCGAGGCGGGGTTTCCCGAGCCGATAGCATGGTCCAGCTCGTGGACTTCCTCGACCAGGTAGGGCCGCAGCGTGTCGCGAGTCTGAGCCCGATCCCAGACGCACCGGTTCCGAAGGTCCCGAACCATCGCCATCGAGCGTCCAAGCGCTGAATTCTCTTGCATTTACCCTCCCGGGCCGGTATTCTACCCCGTGCCGTGACCAAGTCAAATCCGGACCTCCCGGACCGCGCCTGGCTCGACGTTGATCTCGGGGCGATCGTCCGCAATGCGCGCCGCTTCCAGGAGTTGATCGGGGCTCCCCTCCTCCCGATGTTGAAGGCCAATGGCTATGGCCTCGGCGCCGTGCCGGTGGCGCGTGCGCTCGAGCCGGTGGAACCGTGGGGCTATGGCGTCGCAACGTACGACGAAGGCGCCCAACTGCGGAGCGCCGGCATCACCCGCCCGCTGCTGGTATTCTCTCCTCTCGGAATCGACCAAGTCGAGCAGTTTCGCGCCGATCGGTTGCGGCCGGTGATCGGAGACCTCTCCGCGCTCGACGCCTGGCTCGCCGCCGATGCCGGGCCGTTCCACGTCGAGATCGACACCGGAATGAGCCGAGCCGGATTCCGCTGGCATGATGAGCCCATGATTTACGCGCTGTCTGAGCGCCTCCGTGGCGCCGACGGGTGGGAAGGTCTCTTCACTCACTTTCATTCGGCCGATTCCGATGAGGGTGCCACCCGCGATCAAGGAGTGCGTTTCGATCAAGTGATATCGGGGCTCCATTCCCGGCCACCCCTCATTCACGTCGCCAGCAGCGCCGCTGCCCAATACGGCCTCGAGTTTGGCGCCGATCTGGCTCGCCCGGGCATCTATCTCTACGGCGCCCGTGCCGGAAGCCTCGAACCCGAACCGGTGGTAAAGCTCTGTGCCCGCGTTGTGGCGCTGCGCCGCCTCCGCCCCGGCGACACGGTGAGTTACGGGGCCGAGGCGGAAGTCGAGGCCCACACCACCATTGCCACCATCGGCATCGGGTACGGTGACGGGGTGCCCCGGTCCCTGGGCGGGCGCGGCTTCGTGGAGATCAATGACGTGATCGTTCCGATCGTCGGCCGCGTCACCATGGACATGGTGATGGTCGACGTCGAGGACACCCCGGTGGGAATCGGCGACACTGCGATACTGTTTGGCGGCCTGGTTTCGCTCGACGACCAGGCCGGGCTCGCGGGAACCATTTCCTACGAGCTGCTCACCATGCTGACGCCGAGGGTGTCTCGGCGGTATCGGAACGATCCATGAGCCCGCACTTCGCGTCTCTGGTTCTGGGACTGGCCCAGCAGGCGGAATCCGCCCTGGCCGGCAACCTTCCTCCCGGCGCCGAGGCGCTGGGGGGCAAGGCCAGCGCCCGCCAGATCGCGCAGACCCTGATCGACACGCTGGTGATGCTTGAGGCCAAGACCCAGGGCCACCTCGAGCCCGATGAGCAGGAGCTCATGACCAAGGCTCTCACCGCGCTGCGATTCCATTTCGTGCAGACCGGTGGGCACTGAGATGGCGCGCCGGGCCGCGATCATCGTGCTTGACGGCCTTGGAATAGGCTCCGCGCACGACACTGCGGCCTATGGAGACGAGGGCAGTGACACGCTGGGCAACACCCTCCGCACGGCCCGGGGTATCGAGCTGCCTAACCTCGCGCGGCTTGGCCTCGGACGCTGCGCTCCGCTCCCGGGTATCGCGCCGCTGGAACATCCCGAGGGCGCCTGGGGTACCGCCCAGCCGGCCAGCCCCGGCAAGGACAGCACGACCGGTCACTGGGAAATGTGCGGGGTCATTCTCGAACGGCCGTTTCCGACCTACCCCGCCGGCTTTCCGCCCGAGATAATCGCGGAGTTTTCCCGGCGTACCGGCCGCGGGGTGTTGGGGAACAAGGCCGCTTCGGGCACCGCCATCATCGACGAGTATGGGGCGGAGCATCAGGCCACCGGCAAGTGGATCGTCTACACCTCCGCGGACAGCGTGTTCCAGGTGGCGGCACACGAAGCCACTGTACCTCTCCCCGATCTCTACGCCGCCTGCCGGTCCGCGCGCGAGATGCTCAGCGGCCAGCATGGCGTGTCCCGGGTGATCGCCCGACCATTCGGGGGGTCGCCTGGTGGTTACGTCCGGACCGCCCATCGCAAGGACTTGAGCCTCCCGCCGTCGGGTACGACCCTGCTCGATCGGCTGGACGAGGCCGGTATCCCGCGAGTGGGTATCGGGAAGGTGGATGATCTGTTTGCCGGGAGGGGCATTTCCAGCACCCACACCGCGACCAACGCAGAGGCGTACCGTCATGTACGAGATGCGCTTGCCACGATGGCCTCCGGGTTCCTGTTCGTGAATGTCATCGAGTTCGACCAGAGCTGGGGTCACCGCAATGACGTCCCCGGATTCCTGGAAGGGCTCCAGGAGCTGGACCGGGCCCTTCCCGGGCTGCTCGAGGCCGTGCAAGCGGAAGACCTGGTTATATTTACAGCCGATCACGGGAACGACCCGACCACCCCTTCGACCGACCATTCGAGGGAGCGGGTGCCGGTCCTGGTGTACGGGCCCAGGGTCCGGGCCGTCTCCGTCGGGGAGCGCCCGACCTTTGCCGATATCGGGGCGACGGTCGCGGAATTCCTGGAGGTCGCCCCGCTCGCGGCCGGAAGGTCTTTTCTTCGTGAGGTTTGGGGTGGCTGATCCCCTCGTGGTGGCCGCGCGCGGCATGCAGGAGCGCGCCTACTGTCCCTACTCGAAGTACCGGGTTGGCGCGGCACTCGAGGCCGAAGACGGCACCGTCTACCTCGGGTGCAACGTCGAGAACGCCTCGTACGGTTTGACCATTTGTGCGGAACGGGCGGCGGTATTCGCCGGGGTGAGCGCAGGGGCGCGCCGGTTCCGGCGCATTGTCATCGCCACCGACTCGGAGCCGCCCGGGCCGCCGTGTGGCGCGTGCCGGCAGGTGCTGGCTGAATTCGGATCGGAGCTCGAAGTGGAATCGGTAGGCCCTTCGCAATCGAAACGCTGGCGTATCCGCGACTTGTTGCCGGACGCCTTCGGCCAGGAGTTGCTCCCGTGAGGCGTCCCGGCTTGCTCACGGTGTTCCTGTCGGGACTCGGCCTCCTGGCTGCCTGCCAGGAAAAGTTGACCACTCCGACCGACTGCCCCGCGCTCTGCCCCGGCAACAGTCTCGTCATCCTGGACACGGTGATCTCTGCCACCCCGGGGCGGGACAGTTCCTACACCGGGTACGTCGGCGCCAATGAGGTCCCCGCGCTCCTGGTGTCCAACGGGATCAGCGCCGGCGAGGCGCGCGCCTTCGCGACCTTTCCTCGCCGGTCCGATTCCGTGTTGATTGGCGGGACCCAGACCCTGGTGACGATCGACTCGGTGGCGCTCACGGCGCGGCTCGTCGCCCGCGATACCGCGGCAAAGGAGCTCAAGGTCTTCTATTACCGTATCGCGCCCGACCTCGACAGCACGGTGACGCTCGCGGGTGTCGACGCCATGATGACACCGGAAACGCTGATCGATTCGCTGGTCGTGT